>NZ_JBHVDM010000039.1:0-61498 GCF_042802775.1 Nocardia sp. NPDC057455
GGCACCGGCGTGTCCGAACGAGGGCCTTCGCGTTCGGATCAGATGCCGACGACGTCGGCGAGCTGTCCGATGCCATAGGTGACGGCCATGGCCAGCGCGCCGCCGAGCACCACCCGAATCACCGCCCGGCGACGTGAGCTTCCGCCCAGCCGGGCGCTGACCGACCCGGTGAGCGCGAGCGCGGCGAGCACGGCCCCGAAGGTCACCGGAATGCGCGCGGTGACCGGTGGCAGCAGGATCGCCAGCAACGGCAGCAGCGCGCCGAGCGTGAAGGCCACCGCCGAGGAGAACGCCGCCTGCCACGGGTTGGTCAGCTCGGCGGGATTCAGGCCCAGTTCGGCCTCCGCGTGCGCGGTGAACGCGTCGTGCGCGGTGAGTTCTTCGGCGACTTTGCGCGCCGTTTCGGGCGTCAGGCCCTTGGCTCGGTAGATCCCGGTCAGTTCGGCCAGCTCGTAGTCCGGCTCGTCGCGCAACTCTCTGCGTTCTTTCGCCAGCAGGGCCCGCTCCGAATCGCGCTGGGTGCTGACCGAGACGTACTCGCCCACCGCCATCGAGATCGCTCCGGCCGAGAGGCCCGCGATGCCCGCGGTGAACAACGCCTGCGTGTCGGTCGTCGCCGCCGCGACGCCGACGACCAACCCCGCCGTGGACACGATGCCGTCGTTCGCGCCGAGGACCCCCGCGCGCAGCCAGTTGAGCTTGGCTGCGAAGCCGTCACCGTGCGGTTCGTGCGGGTGTGCGCCGGAGGCGCCGGTCGTGCGGTCCATGAAGACGCACCCTAATCACCACGCGACGCGCGGGCGGGAACCACGACCCGGGCGCGGCTAAGCGCGCGGCGGACGGGGAAGCGCGAGCGGGTGCGGGAGCATCGTGCGGTGGATGATTTGCAGGATCAGCAGGAACAGCACCGAAAGCCCGGCGGTGGTGAAATCCCCCACCAGCACGGCGAGTACGGCGAACGCGCCGAACACGGGAAGCTCCAGCGCCGCGCACCAGCGCAGGATCCGCAGCCGCCTGGCGTTGGCGCTCAGCCGCTGCACCCCGTCGTCGATGATGGTCAGCGCCGTCTCGTAGCGCACCATGCCATCGCCGACCTGGACGAACATGTGCACCGCCTGGTCGCGGCTGAGTTCGCCGAGCCAGGCCCGGTCGATCAGCCGCTTGCCCTCCTCGGCGACCTCCTTGATAACCGCGTCCATGCGGCCCCCTTCCCAGTCGATCGGAAAGTCTAGCGGCCGAATCGCGCCTTCCCAGTGACGATTCAGGCGGGCGGGAAGAGGTAGACGTGCTCCGGCGTGATCCGCACGATCAGCCGCTGTGCCTCGGGTTCCGGTGGGGGAGTCGCGCCGCCCATGTACTTGGACAGCACGCCGGACGCGTCGTCGAAATCGCCGAACTCGTTCGAGGTGTTGTACGGCTATGTCCTTCCCGCGCCGGTTCGGCGCAGGGCGCTGGGCGTCGTGCCCCACCATCTTCGGGCGCATCGGGTGAACGTCGCCTGCTCGGACAGCCCGATCAGCGAGGCCACCTGACTCATCGGCATGTCCGTCGTGGTCAGATACCGCCGCGCGGCGTCCCGGCGGACCTCGTCCAGGATCGCGGCGAACGAGGTCTGCTCGGCGGCGAGACGTCGTTGCAGGGTGCGCGGGTGCACCGTGAGAAGCCTTGCCACCGCGCCGATCTCGGGTGCGGCCGTGCCGAGCAACTGCCGCACGGCGGCGCGCACCTGCGGCGCGACCGCCGCCGCCGCGTCGCCGGACTGTTCGGCGAGGAACGCCATGGCCAGCCGGTGCAGGTTCTCGTCACCGCCGGTGAGTGGCAGGCTCGCCAGGCTGCTCGGCACCCGCAGCGCCGCGAACGGCCGCTCGACCCGCACCGGCGCGCCGAAGAACTTCTCGTAACCGGCGACCGCCGCCTCCGGCCGATAGGGCAGCTCGACCGAGCGCAACCCGTAGCGGTCGTCCACCAAGCGCTGAATGGTGCGATGCACGAATGCCAGCCCGAGGTCGGTGCCTTGTACGGGTGTCGGGAGCCCCGGCCGCACGCCGTAGCGCAGCGCGATCACGCCGCGATCGCCGTAGGGGTCCGGCTCCAGTGTCAAGCTGAGCGACCGCGCGTGCAGGAACAAATACCGCGCCGAGCACTCGAGCACGTCGGCCAGCGACGGCGAATTCCGGATGGCCAGCGCCAGCGGGCCGAGCATGTCCAGGTCCTGCCGCTGGGAGATCCGCAAACCCAGGTCGGGGCAGCGCAGCCGATGCGCGGCCAATTCCAGCACCGCCGCGACGCGCTCGTCGGGGACGAGCAGGTCATCGGTGTCCAGGGCGGCCACGGGCAGGCCGCATGCCGTGGCCAGCGCCTCGGCATCCCCGCCCAGTTCGGCGACGGTCGCGCGGAAACCGCGCAGCCCCGCCGAGCGAATCACCGACATGTCGTCGAGAATCAAATAGTTGTCGCGCAAAGTCAAGTAAGCGGCCCGGCTCGACTCGCACACTGGAGACATGACCGAGACCGCCGCCGCAGCACCGGAACACCTCGATGTCGTGATCGTCGGCGCCGGACTATCCGGTATCGGCGCGGCCTACCGGCTACAGACCGAGTGCCGGGGCAAGACCTACGCCATCCTGGAAGCCCGCGACACGCTGGGCGGCACTTGGGACCTGTTCAAATACCCAGGGATCCGATCCGACTCGGACATGTTCACGCTCGGCTACCCGTTCAAGCCGTGGCGGGACGCCAAGTCGATCGCCGACGGTCCGTCGATCCTGCGCTACATCACCGAGACCGCGAGCGAGCACGGCATCGACCGGCACATCCGCTATCGCACCAAGGTGATCGCCGCCGACTGGGACAGCGGCACCGCGCGCTGGACGCTGACGCTCGAGCAGCGCGCCGAGTCGGGCGCCACCGAGACGCGCACACTCACTTGTGGCTTCCTCTACGCCTGCGCCGGGTACTACGACTACGACCGGCCGTACGCGCCGGAATTCCCCGGCAGCTCGTCGTTCGCGGGGGAAATGGTGCACCCGCAGTTCTGGCCCGAACACTTCGACTATCGCGGCAAGCGCGTCGTGGTGATCGGCAGCGGCGCCACCGCGGTCACCCTGGTGCCTGCCATGGCGGAGCAAGCGCAGCTGGTGACGATGCTGCAACGGTCGCCGACGTGGATCAGTGCCGTTCCAGGCCGGGACAAAGTGGCCGACAAGATTCGCGAGCTGCTGCCCCCGCGGCCGGCGCATCGCCTGATCCGTACCAAGAACATCCTGTTCGGCATCGGCTTCTACCAGTACTGCCGGCGCCGTCCGGAAGCCGCTCGCAAGCTGCTCACCGGTCTCACCGCGCGCATCCTCCAGGACGATCAGGCCGTCGCCGAGCACTTCACGCCCAGTTACAACCCCTGGGACCAGCGTTTGTGCGCGGTCCCCGACGCGGACTTCTTCAAGGCGATGAGGAAGGGCAAGGCCGAGGTCGTCACCGACCACATCGACACGTTCGTGCCGGAGGGCATCCGGCTGAAGTCCGGCCGGGTGCTCGAGGCGGACGTCGTGATCACCGCTACCGGGCTGCAACTGCTCGCCTTCGGCGGTATCGCGCCCAGCGTCGACGGCGCGCGGGTCGAGTTGTCCGACCAGTTCGTCTGGCAGGGGACCATGCTCACCGGCGTCCCCAACTTCGCCGTCTGCATCGGGTACACCAACGCGTCGTGGACGCTGCGCGCCGATCTCACCTCGCGGTTGATCTGCAAGGTGCTCAATCACATGGATCGCAAGGGCTACGCCGCCGTGGTGCCCGAGCCGCAGGGCGAGCTCGGGGAGCACCCGCTGCTCGATCTGGCCTCCGGCTACATCCAGCGCTCCATCGGAGACTTCCCCCGTCAAGGCGACCGTCATCCGTGGAAGGTGCGCCAGAACTACCTGCTCGACTCGGCCACCACCCTGCGCACGGACTTGGACAAGACGCTCACCGGCACGCCGAGATCGGCGGTCCGGTCGCCGGTGCCCGTTTCCTAGCTCGGCGGAGGCGACCTACCGCGCGCGGAGGACCACGATGCCCGGGGTGGACCGGACGTACTCGGTGAAGGGCGAGTCCACCACCTTGTCGTTGCCCGCGAGCGAGGACGCGTTGCGGAAGACCGGGCCCGCGTCGGTCATGACGAAGATGCCGACGTGGGTGACGTCCAGGCCGGGTTGGTCGGCGTAGGCGCCGATGTAGTCGCCGGTGCGCAGCCCGCCGACGACGTCCTGGTCGACGGCGGCGCTGGGAATGTAGGTGATGGCGCGATCGACCACGGGCAGCCCGGGAAGGTAGTTGTCGCCGTCGGCTTTCGCGTTCAGGTGCTTGGTGACGGTCACCGCCGCGGTGCTGACCGTCGCCGTGACGTCGGTGGCCGCGCCCGCGGTGGTGTGCGACCAGTCGGTGAAGAAGTGTTTGCGCTGCCGGAAATCGACCCGGCCGTCGGTGTAACGCGTCTCGATCAGGTTCCTGGTGAACTGATCACGGTCGGCGGACCGGCTGAGCGCCTCGACGTAGTCGAGATAGGTGAAGCAGTCCACCCGGCGGAAGTCGATGACCAGCTGTTCGGGCTGGGTCGCCGACCCGACCAGCATGTTCGCGCCGTAGGGCGTGCCGAGGAACGGCCGTGACAGCAGCTCGATCAGTTGCGCCTTGCTCGCCGAAGCGGGCGCCTGGGCACGCAACGACAGCAGTTCGTCGAGCCTGCGCGCGGTGAAATCGTCGAGGTGCACGCCTTCCGGCGTGCCGAGCGCGGGCGGCGTCGACACCACGGCACAGACGAGGGCCGCGAGGACGAGCAGTACACGAGCGATGGTGCGCAAGACGCCTCCAGCAGCGGTGATCATCCGGTCGGAACAAAACAGCGCCACCCACGGTAACCCGGCGGTGGGCGCGCAGGGGCGGCATCGCCTGGCACCGTCCGAACACCCTCCCCGGCGGATTGAACGCCGGGTCGCGTCGTGGCGACCCGAATGTCCAACCGAAAGGGCTATCCGACATGACGAGGATCGTTCGAGTCACCCTCGCTCTCGGCGGTCTGCTCGCCGCGAGCGCACCGCTGGTTCCGGTGACCGCCTCCGGCTTCCGCCGCACCTTCATGATCGTGTACCGCACGACGCCGGTACGCTCCAGCGCCGTCTACACCACGTCGACCGCCATGGCATGTCGGCGCAGCCCGTGGGCGATCGCGTCGGCCGGCAATGGCTCGTCCCCGCCAACAAGCACCCGCACCCCGCCGTCGTGCCTACTGCCGCTGTTGGGCGGACGTTGGTTCGGTCCCGGCCCGCGAATCTGGGTAGGCTCGCGCACGACCCGGCGCACCCGACTCCGCAGGAGAGACAAGTCATGGCAGGCGACTGGAACACCCAGATCATCGAAGAATTCCGCGCCAACCAGGGCAAGGTCGGCGGACCCTTCGAAGGCCGCGAGCTGCTGCTGCTCACCAGCATCGGCGCCAAATCCGGTCTTCCGCGCACCAATCCGCTCGCGTTCGTCCGCGACGGCGACGACATCGTGGTCATCGCCTCCAAAGCGGGCGCTCCGACCAATCCCGACTGGTTTCACAACGTACGCGCCAATCCGACGGTCACCCTCGAGATCGGCACCGAAACCCTCGAGGCGACGGCGACTCCGGTCACCGAAGGGCCGGAGCGCGATCGCCTCTACGCCGCGATGGTCGAGGTGATGCCCGGCTTCGCCGAGTACCAGGAGAAGACCGACCGGGTGATTCCGGTCGTCAAGCTGACGCCACGCTGAGCCGACCCGGGCCGCGCGCCGCGCCGGGGTGCGCGGCCGAGTGCCGTCACCTCGGCTCTTCGCGCGGTTCCGTCCGCACCGGCTCGCATCCCAGTTGTGGCCTTGGGCGGGGACG
Source organism: Nocardia sp. NPDC057455 (assembly GCF_042802775.1). NCBI lineage: Bacteria > Bacillati > Actinomycetota > Actinomycetes > Mycobacteriales > Nocardiaceae > Nocardia > Nocardia sp. NPDC057455. The sequence continues at coordinate 5,885 of NZ_JBHVDM010000039.1, forward strand.
CAGCGTTCGTCCACCTGCGCCCCGAGTTGTCGCAGGCGATCCACGAAGCGGTAGTTCTGTTCGTACGCGGCGGATTCCACTGCATCCCGCGTCAGCGGTGCGCTGCGGCGCGCGAATTCAGGTCGCGCGGAGAGGTCAGCCTGCCGTGATCCCGGTGATCAGCGTTTGATCGGTACCGGTACGGGTGGTGATGAACTGGGTGAAGGTGTTCGGATCTTCGTCGGGGAACTGCTGCGTCAACCGGACTTGCCACCGCGCTTGACCGTCCGGGCCGTCTCCGGCACGGGAGATCTCCACGCAGTAGCGGGTGCCTGCGGGCACTTGGTTGATGCCGCGCTGGATCTGATCGGCGGGCGAGACCGCCGCGTCCGGGGCGACCACCGCGCGGGCCCGGTACCCGGACCGTTCGGCGTAATACGCGTACTCGAAGGCGAAGATCGCGTCCGGACCGTTGCCGGTGCCGCCCGGATCGGTGCCGGATACGACGTCGGCGGTGCGCTTCTGCTCGCATCCCGGTGTCGCGATGGCCCATGGGGGCTTGACGCGTGAGGTGGATATCGAGGTGGTCGGTGCGGGACCGGCCGCACGCGGTGGCGTCGTCGCCGCCGTTTTGCGCGAGTTCGCCTCGGAACCGTAGATCATGGCCAAACCGATGGAGACGGTGGCGACCACGATGCCGAGCACGATCAAGACGGTCAGTGAGCGGTTGCCGCGCCGTTGATCGGTGCGCCGCGGATGGCGCACCGGGGTGCCGGGATGGCGACCGGAGCGATTGACGATGGCGGGAGCCGTGACGGGACTGTCCTCGGACTCGACCGGCTCCGGCTCGGCGGGCGCGGGGCGCTGCTGCGCGGCCATCGGTTGCGGCACGCGCGCAGCCGGTGACGCGGGTTCGAGCCATTGCTCCCACTCGCCGAGGCGCGGCCGGGCACTCGGCTGTACCGGCGGGCGCGGCGGCTCCGCGGTCTCGTGCACCGGCTCGCGACGACGAATCTGCTTGCGACGACCGGGTGAACGCCGTCGCTTCGACGGCTTGCCGGCGGGAATGCGCAGCATCGGCAGACCCGTATCGAACGGATTGCTCTGAGCCGCGTCCTGACTGGGATGTTCCCGGTCAGGGGGTGTCATCGTCGAATTCGCCCAGCACCGGTACGACCGCTGTCACAGCGGATGGGATGGTCACGCCGAGCTGTCCGTCGCGCGGCTTGTGCTCGTGGTCCTCGCCGCCCGGCGGCGGAGCGGGCGGCAGCATCATGCCGCCGGTCGGGCCGGGATGTACAGGGCGGTCCGGGCTGCCCGCAGGCGTCGGCGGCGCGGAGTCGACGGCGGGCGGTGCTACCGCGGGCGCCGGCTTGCTCTCCGGCCTCGGTACGTCCGCCCGCGCGGCGGGCGCGGAGTTGCCGGGCGGGATCACCGAACCTGGGCCGGTGGACGACGGCTTGTTGTCCGGCGATCCGCCGAAGTCGAACAGCTTCGAGGAATTCTTCGAATCGTCGCCGCTCGTGCCGGAGTTGGTGGTGGAGCCCGGGTTGATCAGTTCCGGGATCGCTTTGTCCGCGGCCGCCGCGACGGTGTCGATGGTGTGGATGCCGACCTCGGCGATCTTGTCGATGATGTGCGTGCCGATGTCGACGCCCGCGTTGATGGCCGTGGTGCCCAGATCCACACCCGCGGAGATCAGTTGCTGCTGCAACTGGAGTTGTGCGGCCATGGCCGGGTCCATGGGCTGCGTGGTGGCGGGCGTCGTGGTGCCGGGCGTCGTGGTGCCGGGTACGACCTGCCCCGAGTTCCCGGGGTGGACGGCCTGCCCTTGGGAGACGCCGGACGGTGTGGTGACCGTGAGCGGTCCCATATCGTCGAGTTTCCTGGTGTGGTCGTCCATTTCGGTGCGCGCGGCCGTCACGGTGGTGAGTGCGTCGCGCAGCGCCAGGGTGGCGCGTGCGATGACCGCGTCGGTCTCCGGCGCCGAGGTCGCGTTGTCCAGGATCTCCCGTGCGTCACGCCGGAAGTCGGCGATGATCTGGTCGACCTGCCGCGCCGCCCGCCCCGAGGTGGCGTGCGCGTCGGCGAGGACGGACAGGTAGGCGGGCCCCCGATCGGAGATATCACCGATCTGGGTCTGCGTCGTGCGCATCGCGGGCACCGCGCTGTCGGCGGCGCGGGAGGCCCAGGTGGACTCCAGTGCGTGCAGGCCTTCGCGGTGCGGGCCCTCGGTGTCCGCCACCTGCGTGGAGGCGGCCGAGAGTGCTCCGGTGGCGGCCGCGCTCGGTACGCCGACGCCGGTGCCGAGCGAGGAGCGCAACGTCAGCAGCGGGCGGACCAGCGCGGCGATGATCGGCGGATCGGCTCCCGGTGCGGTGCTCGGCGGCCGGGTGTGCTCGGCGGCGGGCTGGGTCTGATGCGCCCGTTTCCGCAGTCCCATCAGACTTCTCATGCCAGTGCCTCCCCCGATCGCGTGATCGCGCCCGCCGTTTCGGCGTCGACATTCTGCGCGTCGTCGCTATAACCGCGCAGGACCTGGCCGTAGGCGCCGACCAGCTGGCCGGCGGTCGACAGCGCTTCCGCGTGTTCGGCGACGGCCGCCGAGAAGCGCGCCGCGAATTCCGCGCCCACGAGGCCGAGATCGGCCGCCAGCCGGTCGGGATCCACCGCGCCGGAGGCGACCGTGGCCGCCGACGCCAATTGTTTCGACACCGCGTCCGCAATCGCGGTGTAGGCGGCCATCGCCGCCGGGTCGAGCTTGAGCGTGTCCACTGTTCCCCTCCCGGATCCCAGTCTGTCGCTACCGCGCCATGATTCACCGCCAAGGGTACTGTGCCGGAGGGCTGTCATGCGCCCGATCCTCGGTGGTCTGTTCCGCGTTCCTGCCACCCTTCCGCGTGTTCGATGCGCGGCGCGGCCCGAGCGCGATCCCGCCGCGTCCACGGGACTGGTCCCGGGCGCCGGCCGACGTCCCTGTTCACGACCCCTCGTCAGTTCATCGCCCGGCCGGCCGCACCGGCGTCCACCTGAGCGAACATGCGCGTGTCGAGATTGTTATTCGGAACAACAAATTACCTGTTGTGCGCTCGGTCACAGTCCAATATGTTGCACTGAACAACATTCGTTCCACTCCGACCGGCCGGGCATCGTCCCGGTCCGGTGATGAAAGGCCCACTCATGCGAAAGGGCATGTTCAGCGCTGCCGCGTTGTCGTTCGCGCTCTTGACCGGCACGCTCACCGCGTGCGGCGACGATTCCGCGGACTCCGGCGGCAGAACGCAGATCGGCGTGATCCTCCCGGACAGCAAAACCTCCGCCCGTTGGGAGACAGCGGACCGCAAGTACTTACAGCAGGCATTCGACGCCGCAGGCGTCGAGGCCGATATCCAGAACGCCCAGGGCGACAAGAACGCCTTCCAGACCATCGCCGACCAGATGATCACCAACGGCGCCACGGTCCTGGTGATGACCAACCTGGACAGTGGCACCGGCAAAGCGGTGATCCAGAAGGCGAAATCGCAGGGCGTCACCGTGATCGACTACGACCGGCTCACCCTGGGCGGCGGCGCCCAGTACTACGTCTCCTTCGACAATGTGAAGGTCGGCAGCTTGCTCGGCGAGGGCATCGCGCAATGCCTGACCGATCGCGACGCGGTGCGCCCGGTGGTCGCGTACCTCAACGGCGGACCGACCGACAACAACGCCACGCTGCTGAAGACCGGCTACGACGGGGTGCTGAAGCCCCGGTTCGACACGGGCCAGTACGTCAAGGGGCCCGATCAGGCCGTCCCGGAGTGGGACAACACGAAGGCGGGCACCATCTTCGAGCAGATGCTCACCGGCCGGCCGGACCTCGGGGGCGTCGTCGCGGCCAACGACGGATTGGCCAATGCCGCGATCGCGGTGCTGAAGAAGCAGAAGCTCAACGGGCAGGTGCCGGTCAGCGGGCAGGACGCCACGGTGCAGGGCCTGCAGAACGTTCTGGTGGGCGACCAGTGCATGACCGTCTACAAGGCGATCCAGAAGGAGGCCGAGGCGACCGCGAAACTCGCGGTAGCGCTGGTCAAGGGGGAGCCGGGCACGACCAACGGCGCGGTGCGCGACCCGGAGTCGAACGTCGACGTGCCGTCGGTGCTGCTGGAGCCCAAGCCGATCTACCCGCGCAACGTCAAGGACGTGGTGGCCGACGGTTATGTCACCAAGGCCGAGTTGTGCACCGGTGAGTTCGCGAAACTCTGCGCGGACAACGGGATCTGATATCGCACGCCCCTTCCGCGGTTCGATGAGGGGATTGCGGAAGGGGCTCCATCCTTCGGAGGAGCTACCCCATGTCCGAACTGCCGGTAATCGAATTACGCGGAGTAGAAAAAAGTTTCGGCCCCGTCCATGTTCTGCACGAGGTCGCCTTCAGCGCCTATCCCGGCGAGGTGACCGCCCTCGTCGGCGACAACGGCGCGGGTAAGTCCACGCTGGTCAAATGCATCGGAGGCACCCATCCGATCGACGCGGGCGAATTCCTCTTCGAGGGCGCGCCGGTGCAGGTGCACAGCCCGCGCGACGCGGCGGCGCTCGGCATCGAGATCGTCTACCAGGATCTCGCGCTCTGCGACAACCTGGACATCGTCCAGAACATGTTCCTCGGCCGCGAACGCAGGCGGGGCCTCGTGCTCGACGAATACGAGATGGAGGAACTCGCCGGAAAGACGCTGGCGAGCCTGTCGGTGCGCACCGTCAAGTCGGTCCGGCAGCAGGTATCCAGCCTGTCCGGCGGACAGCGCCAGACGGTGGCCATCGCGAAAGCCGTGCTGTGGAACAGCAAGGTGGTGATCCTCGACGAGCCGACGGCCGCGCTGGGCGTCGCGCAGACCCAGCAGGTGCTGGAGCTGGTGCGCAGGCTCGCCGACCAAGGCCTGGCGGTGGTGCTGATCTCACACAACATGAACGACGTCTTCGCGGTGTCCGACCGGATCGCCGCGCTCTACCTCGGCCGGATGGCCGCCCAGGTACGGACCTCCGACGTGACGCACGCGCAGGTCGTCGAATTGATCACGGCGGGCCGCAGCGGTGCGCTCGGCCTCGAGGCGAGCGGAGCGACCCGATGACCGCGGTGACCACCGAGCGGCGACCGGCGGCGCCGGTGACCGACCTGATGAGCGGCTATGTCGGCCGGGTACGCGGCGGCGACATGGGGGCGATGCCCTCGGTGATCGCGCTCGTCGTCCTCTCGGCCGTCTTCTGGGCGGCGCGCCCGGTCTTCATGTCCGAGGCCAATTTCGCCAATCTGTTCACGCAGGGCGCGGCCATCGCGGTGATCGCGATGGGGCTGATCTTCGTGTTGCTGCTCGGCGAGATCGACCTGTCGGCCGGGTTCACCAGCGGCGTCTGCGCCGCCGTGCTCGCCGTGCTACTCACCGACAAAGGGTGGCCGTGGTATTCGGCGGTGCTGGTCTCGCTGCTCACCGGCGTGGTGATCGGGCTCGTGATCGGCACGGTGGTGGTGAAGATCGGGATCCCGTCGTTCGTGGTGACGCTGGCGGCGTTCCTCGCGCTGCAGGGCGTGGCGCTGAAGATCATGGACAACGGCCGCAACATCTCCATCCGTGACGAGACGATCGTCGCGATCGCGAACAAGAACGTGCCGCCGGCGATCGGCTGGGCGTTGTACGTGGTGCTGGTCGCCGGATTCGCGCTCGTGCAGTACCGGAAACTGCGGGCCCGCACGAAACTCGGGCTCACCGGCACGACGGCGCGGGTGGTCGTGGTGCGCGTCGTGTTGCTGGCGATCGTGGCGGGCGCGGCGGTGCTGGTGCTCAACGGGGAGCGCAGCCGCAATCCCGCGTTGCACTCGCTGGCGGGGATGCCCATCGTCGTGCCGCTGATCGTGGCGCTGTTGCTGCTGTGGACATTCGTGCTGGACCGCACCGCGTTCGGCAGGCACATCTACGCCGTCGGCGGCAATGCCGAGGCCGCCCGGCGCGCGGGCATCGCGGTGGATCGGGTGAAGATCACCGCGTTCGTGCTGTGTTCGACCATGGCGGCGGTCGGCGGACTCATCGCGGCGTCGCGCGCGAACTCCGTCGATCCGAATACCGGCGGCAGCGATGTGCTGCTCACGGCGGTCGGCGCGGCGGTGATCGGCGGCACCAGCCTGTTCGGCGGCCGCGGGCGGATGCTGGACGCGGTGCTCGGCGCGGCGGTGGTCGCGGTGATCAACAACGGGATGGGGCTGATGGGCTACAGCGCGGGCACGAAATTCGTTGTGACAGGATTTGTGCTGCTCTTGGCGGCCGGAGTGGACGCGCTGTCCCGTAAGCGTGCGCTCCTGCATCGATGAGACCCAGCCCCGTGACGAAAGCCCGGTGAATGCGAGCAGCACCTTCGCCCGAGGAGATCCGCACGCGCAATCTCGCCGCGTTGCTGCGGCACGTCCACCGTGACGGCGCGGTGTCGCGCGCCACGCTCGCCGAGCGAATGGGGCTGAATCGCAGCACGATTCTCGCGCTCACCACCGACCTGGCGGCGGCGGGCCTGGTGAGCGAGGAATTGCCGGGCCAGACCGGACGGGCGGGCAGACCGTCGCTGGTGGTGCGACCGCAGGCCGACCGGGTCTACGTCGTCGCGCTGGACGTCGGCGCCGACCGCCTCGCCGCCGCGCGGGTCGGGCTGGGCGGGTCGGTGCTCGATCGCACCGAGACCGCCCGTCCCGGCGGCGCGTTCGATCCGGACGACGTGATCGCCGCGCTGGCGGCGATGGCGCGGGCGATGATCGCCGCGGCCGCGCCGGACGCTCGGTGCGTGGGCGTCGGGGTCGCGTTCTGCGGCATGGTCCGCGAGGAGGACGGGGTGGTTCGGTACGGGCCGAACCTCGGTTGGGTGGACGTCGCGTTGGGCGCCGAGCTGACCCGGGAACTCGATCTCGGCCTGCGTGTCGCGGTCGGCAACAACGCCAACCTCGGCGCGCTGGCCGAACGCGAACGCGGTGTCGGCGTCGGCTTGGCGAACTCGATCTATCTGCACGGCGATGTCGGCATCGGTGGCGGCATCATCGTCAACGGCGAATTGCTCGGTGGGGAAGGCGGGTACGGCGGGGAAGTCGGGCACATGATCGTGAATCCGGGTGGGCGGGCCTGTGCCTGCGGATCGCGCGGCTGTCTGGAGGCCGAAGCGGGCGAACTCGGGTTGATCGCGGCGGCGGGACGGAGCGATCCCCCCGGGCAGGCGGCGGTCGACGCGATCGTCGAGGCAGCCGCCCGCGGCGATACGACGGCACGGGACGCGCTTCGCCAGGTCGGCGACTGGCTCGGCTACGGCGTCGCCAATCTGGTGAACGTCTTCAATCCGTCGGTGGTGGTGTTCGGCGGCGTGCTGCGGGAGATCTATCTGGCCTCGGCGGCGCAGGTGCGCAGCCGGGTGGCGGTGAACGGCCTGCAGGCCCTCCGCGAGCGGGTTCGGTTGCGCACCAGCGCGCTCGGCGGCGACGCGACCCTGATCGGAGCCGCGGAACTGGCCTTCACCGACGTGCTCACCGATCCGTTGCAGACGCTGACGCGCATGTCCACCGCTCGCGCTTGACGATCCCGTCGGCGAGTGCTGCGCGTCACGGTCTACGCGCGGCGGCGCGGTTCGACCGTTGAAGTTCCGTCTCGCCGTTCTACCTCGACGGCATCGTCACTCCGCTGCGCCTCGGCAAGGTTCGGTCTCGCTTCGAATCGCCGCGTGCTGTCGCCGGACTTTCAACGATGGCGATCCGGCACCGGATCTACGCGGCGCGCCTGCCGCGCTGAACTCCGACAGGTGGCGGGCGAGCAGTCGTACACGCACCCGCTGTTCCTCGGTGGTTTCCTCGGGGTGGTGGATCTCGATGCTCAGCCGGTCGTCGAAGGTGCTGATGATGATGGTGCCGCTCGGCTGCTGGAGCCGGTGCCCGGTCTTGTCCGGCTTGCCCAGCATGATCGAGCGGAAGTCGGTGATCCGTAGCTCCTCCGGCACCCGAGGTCTGCGCACGCGTCCCCAGTTGGTGGTCAGCACGATTCCCGGTGCGCGCGGCGGAGGGCCCGCGGTGATCTCGGGGATGTGCAGCGGGGTCTGCTGCACCATGCCCGTGCCGAGTCCGGCGCGCAGCGCGTCGCTGATACCACGGGCGAGCTCGACGAGCGTCGCGCCGTTGCGCCGGGTCGGGACGAAGTTCGCGAAGCCGAGCACGTTGGTGCCTTCGGTCATCCCGATCGGTGGTGTCACCCGGGTGCGCAGGTCGACCGAGTAGCTGTAGGCCAGGTCGGTCAGCGGCAGCCCGCGCAGTTCGGCCTCGGTGAGCAGGATCGCGGCGGAGGCGAGGCCGTTGATCGTGGTGTTCTCCCGGTGCCCGAGCTCGACCAATGCCGCGGTCTGCTTCCTGGTCAGCCTGCAGCGTGCGGTGCGCGGCAGGAGGTAGCCCGGATCCTCCGGGTCGGGGCAGCTCCGAGCGGCTCCCATGGGGCGGTGCGGCATGGCCGGGGCTCCGATCTTCCGCACGCCGCGCTCGTGCAGCAAATCTTCCACCGATCGCGGAAAGCCGTGTTGCGGCAGCTCGCCCGGCCTGCGCCGGACGAGGTCGGTGTAGCAGGACCACAGCTCGGCGAACACGGCCAGCGAATGACAGGCATCCGCGACGCTGTGATGGGTCACCAAGGTGACCCCCGCGGTGGCGCCGTCGCGGACGACGCCCAGCGAGGCGAGCGCTCTGCGCTGGTCGAGACGGGCACCGGTGAGCAACCGCTCGGGATCGCCCTCGGCGACCGTCAGCTCCGCGGCGGCTTCCGGTGATTCGAGCAGGAGATGTCCGCCGCGCCCGTCCGGTTCCAGGTGGGCGCCGAGGATCGGGCGGGAGCGAACCACGGCTTCGAACGCCGCCGCCAGGGCGGCGAGATCCAACCGCCCCGCGACCCGAAGCGAATAGCCGACGAGCACTTCGCTGTTGGCGAAGATCGCCTCGCTCGGCGCCAGCGGGCGGATGACGGTTGCTGCGGTCATGTCGCTTCCTTCACCTGAGCCTGTCCCGAGGCTAGTCCGAAGCCCGGACGCACCAGGCTTTTTCGGCAGCATCGTCTGTTTGCTGTATCGGGAGATCCGCGGCAGCTGTTTCGCCGTTGCCGCAACGACATCTGGCCCCGGACGCGGCCTCCGGCCCGAGCCCGGGGTTAGCTGTGCCAGCTCCTAGAGTGATACTCTAGAGCCCTACTCCAGAGAGGGTTGTCATGACCGAACTCGTCACCTACCGCCTCGTCGGCGGGGTCGCCACGATCACGCTGGACGACGGCAAAGCGAATGTCATGTCCGAGAACATGATCGGGGCCATCGCCGCTGCCCTCGACCGGGCCGAGACCGACCGGGCGGTCGTCCTGTTGACCGGGCGCCCCCGGATGTTCTCGGCCGGCTACGACCTGGCGACGTTCTCCCGTTCCGTCGACGACATCCGCCGCACCCTGCGGGCGGGTGGCAACCTGGTCCACCGGTTGCTCGGGTTCCCGTATCCCGTCGTGGCGGCCTGCCCGGGGCACGCGATCGCCCAAGGCGCGTTCACATTGCTGGCCACGGACGTGCGATTCGGCGTCACGGGGGATTTCAAGCTGGGCCTCAACGAGGTCGCCATCGGGCTGACCATTCCGCACTACGGCGTGGAGGCGGCGCGACACCGGCTCACCGCGCCCGGATTCGACCGGGCGGCGAACACCGGAATCCTGGTCGGGCCCGAAGAGGCCAGGCAAATGGGCTTTCTCGACGTCCTCACCGCCGACGCGGACGACCTTCGCACGCGCGCGACGGCCGAGGCACACCGATTGACCGGAATCGACTTCGCGGCGCACACCGGGACGAAACTGCGGGTGCGCGCGCAGGTGCTCGCCGCGGTTCGTTCCGGCATCGACGCCGAGTTCGGCGCGTAGCGGGCCGTGCGCACCCGCGAGCGGATCCTGGCCGAAGCGACGGAACAACTCCTGGCCAAGGGGTATCCGTCGTTCACGATGGCCGGTGTGCGCGATCGGCTCGGCTTGTCCAGTGGCAGCATGTTCCACGCGTTCGGGTCGAAAGCAGAATTGGCCGCCGCGGTCTACGTCTCCGGCATGCTCGACTATCAGCGGACGGTGCTGGACCATCTCGACGCGCCGGACAACGGCCCCGAGCAGGCGATCCGCGCGATGCTCGCGGCCCATCTCGGCTGGGTGCAGGATCATCGCGACCTCGCCCGCTTCCTGTTCGCCACCCTGCCGGACGAGGTGGCGCGCGCCGCGGAGCCCGAACTGGCACAGCGCAACCGGGCCTTCTTCGCGGCGCTGGAGCGTCGGTACCGGGAGCTGCTCGGCACCGCGGACGTGGGCGGTGACGGATATCCGGTGGCCCATGCGATCTGTGTCGGACCGGCGCAGGAGTATTGCAGGCAATGGGTGCGCGGACGCGTCTCGACGCCGCCGCGCTCGCTGACCGCGACCTTGCAGGAGGCGGCCGTCGCCGCCCTCGCCACGCTGGGGCGTTAGCCGCGGTCGGGTCCGCGTCTGCGTGTTGCGCGTGCCGGAAAGCCGGACCGTCGCGGTGTGCTGGCGTCGGTGCGAGGGATCTGCGCTTCCCCTGGTCATTTCGACAGCTGTGGTCCAGCGCCGATCACCACAAGCCCGAGACGTGAACGAACAGTCGACCGACGTGATCGCCGCCTGCGAGGTCGAAAGCGCGGCCGACCGGACGAGGGTCCACGCCGAGCGTGGCGCGCGGTGACTTCGCGCCGGTGCGCGAACGGGTCGGCACATCATGGACGGCTGTTCACCCCCGTGCGCGGCAGCGACGGTCGCCGTTCCTCGCGCGGATCTCCCCGCCGGTTGCGGATCGGCCACGGGTGATCGACAGTGGTTGTCGAGTTACGGTGCGGCGACGGGAGGCCACCATGGACCGTGCGGACGTGGTAGTCGTCGGGGCGGGATATGCCGGGCTGTGCGCGGCGCGGGCGTTGCGAGCGGCCGGCCGGGAGGTCGTCGTCCTGGAGGCTTGCGATCGGGTCGGCGGTCGCACCCTGACCGCGCGGGTCGGGGACGGATGGGCCGTCGATCTGGGCGGACAGTGGATTTCGGGCGCGCACACGCGATTCGCCGCGCTGGCCGAGGAGTACGGCGCCGCGACCTACGCGCCGCCCGAAGGGGTCGACCTGCTGGTCGAAGGAGTGGTCCGGCGGCCGTTCACCGGAGCCCGCCCGCCGCTTCCGACTTTCGTCCTGCTCGTGCTCGCCCAGGCCATGTGGCGGCTGGAACGGATGGCCGCCCGGATCGATCTCGCGCGCCCGTGGACTTCGCCGGGCGCGGACCGGCTGGACGCGATGACCGCGGCGACCTGGTTGCGCCGGAACGTGCCGGAGCGGCGCGCGCGGAACCTGGCCGAGGTGATGATCGGCGAGGAACTGTGCGTCGACGTCGGCAGCATCTCGATGCTCGGTTTGCTGACCACGATCCGTTCGGCGGGCGGCGTCGAGGCAGGCATCACCGCCGAGACGGTGACCCGCCTGTTCGTCGACGGCGCCGACGGGCCCGCGCTGGCCGTCGCCGCGGAACTGGGCGACGCGGTGCGGCTCGGCGCGCCGGTCACGAGTATCCGGCAGGGCGTGAACGGTGTGCGGGTGAGCGCGGATTCCGGTGACGTGGACGCCGAGCACGTGATCGTGGCGGTGCCGCCCACTTTGGCCGGACGCATCGCCTACGACCCACCGCTGCCTGCCGCGCGGGACCAACTGACCCAGCGCATGCCGATGGGCTCGGTCCTCAAATCGTTCGCGGTCTACCAGCGGCCGTTCTGGCGCGACGACTCTCTCACCGGGCAGTCGCTGAACCTGCACGATCCGGTGCCGGTCACCTTCGACGCCACCCGCCCCGGCGGTCCGGGTGTGCTCGGCGCGCTGGTGCCCGGCCGGGCCGCGCAACGGCTCGCGGCTCTTCCCGCGAGCGAGCGACGCGCCATGATCATCGGTTCGCTCGTCCGTGCCTTCGGGCACGTTGCCCGCGAGCCGATCGAGTGGCACGAAAAGGTCTGGGCCGACGATCCATACACCCGCGGCGGCTACAACTCCTTCTTCCCGCCGGGCGTCCTGACCACCCATGGCTCGGCGCTGCGCCACCCGGTCGGTGCGATCCACTGGGCCGGAAGCGAAACCGCCACGGAGTGGTCGGGCTACATCGAGGGTGCGATCCGCTCGGGCGAGCGCGCGGCCGCCGAAGTGCTCGCGGCCGATCGCGCCGCCACCATCGTGTGATTGCCGCGAGGTTGCCGGAAGGCTGGCTCCGGCTCGGGTGAGGGCTCACAATGGAGAGGTGTTCCAGCGGATCGTGGTGGGTTACGACGACTCGCCCGGCGCCAGGGCCGCCTTGACGATGGCGCTCGACCTGGCGACGGTGCACCACGCCGCGCTCACGGTCGTCGCGGTCGAAGAGTATCTGCCGCACTACGGCCCGGTGGTCGGCGAGATCGAGGACGAACGCTCGATCGGGGAGCAGACCTGCCGTCGATGGCTCGCCACCGCCGCCGAGACCGCCGAACAGCGCGGCATCGCGGTGCGGGCCGAACTCCGCGCGGGTCAGGCGGCGCGGGAACTGGCCACGGCTGCCGCCGATCACGATGCCGACCTGCTGGTAGTGGGACGCAGCGGGCACTCGGGCATCTGGGGGCGTTTCATGGGCAGCACCGCGGAGAAGGCCGCGCGGCACGTCGGCTGTTCGGTGCTCGTCGCGCACGACGGCGACGAGAAGGCCGGGCTCCGATGAGTGCGGCGTCGCTGCGGGTGCCGGCGCCGCCGCGGAGGATTCGGGTAAGAGTTCTGTGTGACCGATGAACTGACCGAGGAACCGGCAGACATCGCCGATCGCGCGCGGGGCCACGCCCGACGGCGGGATTTCTGGCGTACGCACGGTTCGGCCGCGGCGGTCGTCGCGCTCGGCGGGGCGCTCGGGGCGCTCGCGCGCTACGGTCTCGCCCAAGGGTTGCCAAGCCGCCCCGGACATTTCCCCCTTGCCACCTTCGTGACCAATGTCGCGGGCTGCTTCGCGATCGGCGTGCTCATGGTCGCGGTGACCGAAATCTGGTCTGCTCACCGGTTGCTGCGTCCCTTCCTCGGCGTGGGCGTCCTGGGCGGGTTCACAACCTTCTCGACGTACGCCAACGAGGTCCGCGGTCTGCTGCGGCCGGGCACGATCGTCGTCGCGGCCGGCTATCTCGCGGGCACCCTGATCTGCGCGCTCCTGGCCACCCTCACCGCCATGTGGCTTACCAGGGCCGGGTACGAGCGCCTGCGCCATGGATGGAGGAGAGCGCCATGACCGTGTTGCTGGTCCTCGTGGGGGGCGCGATCGGCGCGCCGTTGCGATATCTCATCGACCGTACGGTGCAGGATCGTCGCGACAGCCTGTTCCCCTGGGGCACCTTCCTGGTGAACCTGATGGGCTGCCTCGTGCTCGGCGCGCTCAGTGGAGCGGGGACGGCGCTGGCCTCGCCGCTGTTCGTTTTGCTCGGCACCGGCTTCTGCGGAGCGCTCACCACCTACAGCACCTTCGCTTACGAAACCGTGCGCCTGGCCGAGCGCGGCGCCTATTTCTTCGCGGCGATGAACGTGGTGGTCAGTGTCTGCGCAGGGCTGATCGCCACAGTGTCGACTTATGCGGCCGTGCACGCCCTGGTCGGCTGACGTGCTCCGCCGAGCACGTATGCGACGTGATCCAGCTCACTCCGCTGCGCTATCGCGCGCCGCACGAGGTCGGTTAAGCTCACATGACAGATGCAAACATGCGCATACATAAGTGCTGGAAGGGGTTGGGTCGATGGGACACGAACATGGTCACGCACACGCGCATGGGCACGGTCTGTCGGGTGCGGCCGATCGTAGGTGGCTGACCATCGCGTTGGCCCTCATCGTCGGCTTCATGTCGGTCGAGGTTGTGATCGGCGTGCTGGCCAACTCGCTGGCCCTGCTGTCGGACGCGGCGCACATGCTCACCGACGCCGCGTCCATCGTCCTCGCGCTCATCGCGATCCGGCTCGCGGCCCGGCCGGCGAACGGCAAGTACACCTACGGCTACAAGCGCGCCGAGATCCTCTCGGCGCAAGCCAACGGGGTCACGCTCCTCGTGCTGGCGGGCTGGCTCACCTACGAGGCCGTGCGCCGTCTGCTGGAGCCGCCCGAGGTGACCGGCGGCCTCGTGCTGGCGACCGCGCTGGCCGGTGTGGTCGTCAACATCGCGGCCACCTGGGCGATCAGCAAGGCCAATCGCTCCAGTCTCAACGTGGAGGGCGCCTTCCAGCATGTGCTCAACGACCTCTACGGATTCATCGCCACCGCCGTGGCCGGCTTGGTCGTGCTGACCACCGGCTTCGCCAGGGCGGACGCGATCGCCACGCTGATCGTCGTCGCGCTGATGATCAAGGCGGGTCTCGGGCTGGTGCGCGAATCCGGCCGGATCTTCTTGGAGGCGGCGCCCGCTGGTGTCGACCCGGACGCGCTCGGGCGCGGGCTGGTCGACATCGAGGGTGTCGACGAGGTCCACGACCTGCACGTCTGGCAGATCACCTCCGGTGACATCGCCCTGTCGGCGCATGTGCTGGTCCGCGCGGGTGCGGACTGTCACGGACTGCGTCAGCGGATCGAGCATCTGCTCGACCACGACTACGGCATCACCCACACCACGTTGCAGGTCGACCACACCCACGCCGTCGCCTCCTCCGCGGGGGCGCAGGCGCAGCGCCTGCTGCCGGTGCTGGAAGACCACTGCGACGACGCCCACGGCCCGGTGCACCGCGACCGCCCCCCGTCCGCCGCGAACGCCGCGCCCTGACCTATACGGCTCCACGCGCGTGGACGATCGCGGGCGGGGTGTCCCGCAGCACCGGAAGGCGCTCGAACAATGGGAGACTCACCGCGAGCGGACCGCGGGAAGGGCTGAACGACGACCTCGTCACCTCCGCCACCCGCGGGCTCCATTCGCGCAGCCGTCGCGCCGCGTCGCTACGTTTGACGCCCCACGGCATCGGCGGCGCGGTGTAGTGCGGTGTCTTGGGGAATCCCGTCATGGTCTTGCGCGAGAACCAGGGCGGGATGATGTCGAACATCAGCTCCACGCCGGGCAATCGGTCGAAGATCGTGGCGCACAGCCGGCGCACCTCGTCGGGTGCGAAGTACATGAAAAAACCTTGCGCCGTGACGAAGACACCGCGTTCGGCGTCGACCTCGTCCAGCCAGGCCGTATCCAGCGCGCTGATCGCAACCTGATTCGAGCCGGAATGGGTCAGCGATCCAGGCGGGGGAACGGCCGTTCGGCCTCGATCAGATAGGCCAGCTCCAGGAGGGTGTGTTCGTTGCCGCGGGTGGCGGCGAACTGCACCCCGACGGGCAACCCCGTGTCGGTCAGCCCCGCGGGAACGGTGATGGCCGGCGTCCCGGTGATGTTGTTGATCGGAGTGAAGCACACGTAGGCACGCAACCGGTCGATGAGTTCGTCGAACGGTACGGTCGGACTGAGGTAGCCGAGCTCCGGCGTGGTGTGGCCGAGAGTGGGGAGCAGCATCGCGTCGTAGGGGCCGAGGGTCTGTTCGTAGGTGGCCGCCGCCGCGCGCAACCGGTAGAGCGTGAGCGGCGCGTGCAAGGCCCGGCGGAGGAAGAGGGCACGGAGGCCGACGGTGAGGTCGTCCACCCGGCGCACGTCGAATCGGCGGTCGAGGAACCGTCCCGTCGTGGTGATCGCGGCCGCGAGCAGGCCCCAGTAGTGGAGGAAGGCGCTCTCGATCGTGGCGTCGAACGGCAGCGGAACCGGCTCGACCGAATGGCCGCCTGCTTCGAGGACACGCGCGACATTTTCGACGGCCTCCCGGGTCGGACCGGCGGACAGCGGCCCCGCCAGGTTGTCGAGCACGAGTGCTATGCGCATGCGCCGGGTCGGAGGGCCCTCGACGCGGCCGATCGGTGGCAGCGCCGGATTGCGCCAGTAGCGTTCGGCCGCCGCGGTGTACGCCGCCGTGTCGCGCACCGTCCTGGTCAGGACTCCTTCGCTGACGATGTCGACCGGCAACGTGCGCGCAAGCCCGGACACCACATGCCGTCCCCGGGTCGGCTTCAGGCCGACCAGTCCGGCGCACGCCGCGGGGATCCGGATCGATCCGCCCCCGTCGTTGCCGTGCGCGATCGGGACGACACCCGCCGCCACCAGTGCGGCGGCCCCGCCCGACGACCCGCCCACCGAGTAGCCGGTGTGCCACGGGTTGCGGGTGGGCGCGACGTGCGGCGTTTCACTGCTGGCGTTGAAGCCGAATTCGGGCATGGCGCTCTTGCCGAGAACGGTGAGGCCGGTGCTGAGGAACTGCCGGGTGTAGCCGCTGTGCGCGCGGGCGGGCCGTGCGCGGAACGCGGCCGTGCCCTGATTCGTCGGCATGCCGGCCACGTCGGTGTTGTCCTTCACGAAACTGGGCACGCCATAGAAGGCGCCGGTCCGCTCGGCGGGCAGCAGCGGTTCCGCATAGCTCGGGTAGGCGACGGCCGCCAGCTCTTCCACCTGCTTCGCGCGCGCCGCCGCGGCGGCGGCGAGTTCATGTGGCGAGAGAGCCCCGTCGCGCACCAGAGCGGCCAGGGCGACGGCGTCGTGATCCCCGAGCGCGTCGTCGGCGAAGGCGTGGACGCGCGTGGGTAGCGGAATATGAGCGTCGGCGGTCATGTCTCGAATCTAATCTGTGCACCAGACAGTTCGTCCAGACCGGAAAGGACAGCAGGTGGCGGCGACATATCCGGATCCGGTGCCGCCGAAGGGGCGGGTCGGCTCGCTGTTGTTCGCCCTGCCGCCCGCGGGCAGGCGGTGGAGCGTGGCATTGCGTGCCGCGCTGGCGTTCGCCGCCCCCGCCGCGATCGTCACCGGTCTCGGACATCCGGACGCCGCGGTCTTCGTCATGTTCGGCGCCTTCGCGGTGCTCTACGGCGAGGGGCGACCGTTCCGGGTACGCGGCCGGGTCGTACTCGCGGCCGGATCGGCGCTGCTCGCCGCCTGTGGCGTCGGCGCGCTGATCGGCGCGGTACTGGACACCGGGTTCGGTTCGTCGCTGCTCATGGTGATCGTGGTGTCGGCGATCGCGGTCGTGGCCGTGTTCGTCATCGACGCGCTGCGGCTCGGTCCGCCGGGTGCGCTGTTCTTCGCGCTGGTCTGCGCGGGCGCGATGAAAGCCGTCGAGGCCGGGACCGCGGTGGTGACGTTGTTGCTCTGTGCGGCCTGCGGTGTGGTCGCGTCGGTCGTCGTCTCGATGGCGGGGGTGCTGCGCGATCGCCGCAAGCCCGAACGGATCGCGGTCGACGCGGCGGTCCGCGCGGTCGACGCCTACGTCGTGGCAAGGGAGGCGGGGACGCCCGCCATCGACTTGCGCCACCGGGCGGGCGCGGCGATGGCGGACGCGTGGGCCGCGGTCTACGACGCGGGCCCGCCCTCCGACCCAGGGGAAGCCGAACTGCTGGCCACCCTGCAGGGCGCGCGGCGCAGTCTCGCCGGGCACGCTCCCGACGACGACACCGACGATCTGCTGGTCGATCCGCTGATCTCGTTCGCCCGGCCGGGCGTCGGCTTCCGGCTGCGTCGTTCCCTGTCGTTCGCCTCCCACGCGGCGATCAGCGCAATGCGCGTCGCCGGAGGCTGTGTGGGCGCGGGTGCGCTGAGCGCGCTGCTCGGTCTGGACCGGCCGCACTGGGCGGTGCTCAGTGCCCTCATCGTCTTGCAAGCCGGGCCCGACCGGGTGCGGGGGCAAGTGCGGGCCATTCACCGGTTCGTCGGAACGATCGCGGGCCTCGGGCTGTTCGCGCTCATCTACCAGCTCGGGCCGACGGGGTACGCGCTGATCGCACTGGTCGCCGCGCTGCAGTTCTGCATCGAACTGTTCGTGCCGCGTAATTACGCACTGGCCGTCGTCTTCATCACGCCGGTCGCGCTGATCGCGGGCGGGGTCGCCACCACGGGCGGCCCGATCGGGCCGGTGATCCGCGATCGGCTGTGGGAGACCATGATCGGGGTCGCCGTCGCCGTGCTGGCGCTGCACGGTGTCGCGCCTCGCGGGCACCGGCGCACCTTCCGCTGGATGGAACACCGGGTGCGCACCGCCGCCCGCGCCCTGCTCGACCACCTGCGCCGCAAGCCGATGGACGCCGAAGCATGGGTGCTGGTCCAGCGTCTGCAATTCGAGCTGGTCGGCGTGGTCCGCAGCGGCATCGACTCGGCGACCGACGACCCCGAGTGGACCCGCGAGTACTGGCCGGAGCATGCGGCTCTCGCACACTTCGGTCACGATCTGCTCGCCGCCTGCTGGGTGCTGCAGCCCGGACAGCGGCTGTCCGGCGTGGACGGCTGGGCGGCCCGCCTCGCGACGGCGCGGTTCGACCCGCAAGCGCCGGCACAACCGCCTGCTAGCGTTCGGCGCATGCATGACAGCGTGACCGTTCGGATGGCCGCCCCCGCCGACAAGATCTGGGAACTGGTCAGTGACATCGAGAACACCGGGCGGTTCAGTCCGGAGACGTTCGCCGCGGAGTGGCTCGGTGGCGCCACCGAGCCCGCGGTCGGCGTGAAGTTCCGCGGCCATGTCAACCGGAACGGCTGGGGGCTGAAGTACGCGACCGTGTGCCGCATCGTCGCCTGCGAGCCCGGTCGCGAGTTCGCGTTCACCGTGCTCGGGCCGAAGGGCATGCCGATCAACACGTGGCGCTACGTCTTCGAACCGGTCGACGGCGGCACCGATGTCACCGAGTCGTTTCAGCTGCACAGCAACCCCGTGCTGCGGCTGTACTGGTTGCTCGCCGGGTGGACGCGCGGCAAGACCAACGTCGAGGGAATGCGCGAGACGCTGAACCGGATCAAGGCCGTCGTCGAATGATCCCGGCCGACAGCCGCCCGAAAACCGCGACCGCTCCCGTGCTGCTCGTGCTCGGCGCCGGTCCCGGTGTCGGGCTGTCGGTCGCCCGCCTGTTCGGGGCCGACGGCTACACCGCGGTGCTGGCCTGCCGGTTACCCGAGGAGGCCGAACCGTTGGCGGAGCACCTGCGTGAGCAGGGTTTTCCCGCCGAGGGCGCCGGTGTGGATCTGCGCGATCCCGCCCACGTGGGCCGGCTCGTGGCGGAGGTGGGCGAGCGCCATGGCCGCATCGACGTGTTGCACTTCAATCCCAGCATCTTCCGCGAAGCCGATCCGTTGCAGCTCTCGGTCGCCGATTTGATCGAGGACTTCACTGTCGGCGCCGCGGCATTGCTGCCTGCCGTCCAGGCAGCACGTCCTTTCCTGGCCGATGGCGCCCGCGTGCTGGTCACCGGCAGTGCGGCCGCGGACAAGCCGTGGCACCGGGCCGCCTCGCTCGGCGTCCAGAAGGCGGCGGTGCGCAATCTGGTCACCAGCTTGGACGCCACCCTCGCGCCCGCCGGTATCCGGGCCGTCGCGGTGCAGGTCAACGGTGTGCTGGGCGAAGGAGCGTGCACGCGGGACCGGGTCGCCGCGGCGTTGCACGCGGCGGCCACCCGCCCGGCCGAGGGATGGACGCCGCACGTCGCCTACGACGGCTGACTACCTGGGCCGGATCGCCGCGAACTCGATGGGCAGGTGCGCGGGCCCGCGCAGGTTCACATGTTCCCGGTACGGCGGCGGGTCCACCGGCAGCGAGGGGGATTCGACTCGTTGCGCGAACCGGGTCAACGCCACGCGTGCCTGCAAGCGCGCCAGGGGAGCGCCGAGGCAGAAATGCGCCCCCAGACCGAAGGCGAGGTGGCGGTTCTCGCGTGCCGGATCGAATCGGTCGGGGTCGCCGAACACCGACGGATCGCGGTGCGCGGCGGCGACGAGCAGCACCACCAGGTCGCCGCGCTGGATGTCCATGCCGCCGATGTCCATGTCGTCGGCGGCGATGCGCGGGATCAGCTGAACCGGTGGGTCGAAGCGCAGCGTCTCCTCGACCACGCCCGCCGCCCGGTCGGGATCCGCCCGGAGGGCGGCGAGTTCCACGGGCCTGCGCAGCAGGGCGAGGGTCGCGTTGGCGATCAGGTTGACGGTGGTCTCGTGCCCGGCGACCAGCAGCAGCGCACAGGTCGAGATCAGTTCCGCATGGGTGAGCGCGTCACCGGCGTCTTCGGCGGCGATGAGTTCGGACAGCAGATCCGGGCCCGGTGCGCGGCGGCGGCGATCGACGAGTTCTTCGAAGTAGGCATGCAATTCGGTCCCGGCGCGCCGGAGCTCCGCCGGGTCGGCGCGGAACTGGGCGGCCGCGCGGGATGTCGGGTCGAGCGTGCGGGACAGCAGCGCCGACCAGGCGCTCAGCCGCGCCTCGTCCGCGAGCGGGACGCCGAGCAGTTCGCAGATGACAGTCACCGGCAGCGGATAGGCCAGGTGGTCGACGGCGTCGAAACGTCCCTCGCGGGCGCGCTGGTCGAGCAAGTCGTCGACGATCTCGGTGATCCGAGGCTCCAGTCGCCCCACGACGCGCGGAGTGAACGCCTTGGCCACCAGGCGGCGCAGGCGAGTGTGATCGGGCGGGTCCAGAAACAAGAACGAGGGTTGTGCCTGTGCCGCACCGTCTTCGCGTGTCCCGTCGTAGATCGGCATCGAGCCGAGCTGCAACCGGGAAAGTGACCGGTCGACGCTCGCCCGCGGATCGCGCAGCACCGCGGCGCAGTCGGCGTAGCGCGTCAGCACGACCACCGGCGCCGTGCCGATCCGGAACGCGCGGGAGTCACGTAGCCGCGCGAAGAGGGGATACGGATCCGGCCGCACCGCGGGGTCGAGCAGACGCACGTAGTCGTCGGTCGGGTGGTTCGTGGTCGTCATCGACACTCCCAGCTGTCCGGCCCGGAACGGGCACCGGTATCTTCGGTATTATTCCGATACCGATGGTAGGAATGCAATACCGAGTCGGGATGCGAAGATAGCGCCATGACATTGCGGCGCCCGGTCGACGATTCGGTCACCCGCGTCGTCGAACTGCTCGGCGACCGGTGGACCATCCTGCTCATCGCCGAGGCGTTCTTCGGAGTGCATCGCTTCAGCGACTTCGCCCGCAATATCGGCATCACCAACCGCAACCTGCTCACCAGCCGCCTGCGCATGCTGATCGACGCGGGCATCTTCACCCGCACCGACCACGGCGGTGGGCGCGTCGACTACCACCTCACCGCCGCGGGCCGCGAGCTGTACCCGATCGTCACGGCGATGATGGTCTGGGGCGATCACCACCTGGTCGGGCCGGAGGGCAGGCCGATCGTCCTGGAACACCGCGCCTGCGGGCAGGAGACCGAACCCATGCTGGTCTGCGACCACTGCCGCGAGCCGATCGACCCGCGCGAGGTCGAACCCAAGGCAGGTCCGGGCTTCCATCAGCCACCGGGCACCGAACAAGCCGGTTGAGGGAATCGCTCGGGCCGAGTATCCGCTGAACGGGTGCTCCGGCATCGGCGCCGACGTCGCGCCGAGCTCACGGTGGGCGTCACGTGTTCCGAGCCGTATGGGAGCGGAAAGGCCGAGCTCGGCGCCACGTCGATCGCGGATGTCGCGGGCGCGGCCGGCCCGAAGTGCGTCGCGGCCGAGCGGCGCTCAGTCCAGCAGCTTGACGAATGCCTCGGCGAGATAGAGCGGTAGGAGTAGGTAGTACAGCAGCATCGCCATCGAGCCGGCTCCGATCGTCAACGCGGTCCCGCGCGGTGCCGTCGCGGGTCCGCCGCGCAGGGATTGGAGACCGAGTGGTCTCGCGAGTGCAGGAATGTAGTGCAGCTTCCCGGCATCGGCAAGGGCAGCCAGCGTGTCGGCCGGAGGGCGGACGCTATCGAAGCGCGCTGCCCTGCACCCACTGATCCCATGGCAGACCCCAGTCGCCGTTCTGCCAGACCTCCAGCGGGGCGCCTCCGGTGTTACGGATCTCCACGACGTCACCGGGGACGGCGAAGTTGAAGAACCACTGGGCGTTCTCGCCGCTCAGGTTGAGGCAGCCGTGGGAGACGTCGGTGTTGCCCTGGGCCCACACGGTGGAGTCGAGTTGATGTAAGTAGATTCCGTCGGAGCTGATCCGGGTCGCCCAGCCGATGGCCTCCTTGTAGCCGAGGCGGGAGTTGATCGGCAGGCCGTAGGTGGAGGAGTCCATGATCACCGGATTGGCCTTGTCCATGACCGTATAGATCCCGGGCTGGGTCCAGAAGGTGATCGTCTTGCCGCCGACGACCTCGCTGCCTCCCCTGCCCATCGAGGTCGGCATGGTGCGGATCAGCTTGCCGTTCTCGAAGACCTGGATCTGCTTGGTGTCGTCGTCGGCGATCGAGACGTGCGACGCGCCGATGGTGAACGTGGTCTCGGTGTCCTCTTGGCCGTAGAGCCCGCGGCCGAGCTCCTGGCCGTAGATGTTCGCCGCCACCCTGACCTTGGTGCCCGGCGCGTAGTACTCCCGTGGGCGCCAATGCGCGTTGCGATCGTCCAGCCAGTACCAGGCACCCTCCACCGGCGGATCGGTGGTGACCGACAAGTGCTTCTCGGCGGTGGCGCGATCGGGGACGTCCTCGTCGAAGTGGGCCACCACGACGGTGCCCACCCCGAACGTGCCGCCGTCGGACAGCGGTGTGCCGCCCGTGGTGGTCAGCGACACCTTCGTCTGATTGTTCGGGGTCAGCGTGGAGAAGGTCGAGGTGGTCGGGCCGGTCCTGCCGGTGACGGTCAACCCTTGCGCGGTCACCGTGTAGGTGCGGCCGTAGCCGAGCGGCTCGGTGGGCTTCCATGCCGTCTGGTCCGGCGTCATGATCCCGTCGACCGTGTTGCCCTGCTCGTTGGTCATGGTGACCGAGGTGAGCTGCCCCTCGGTGGCGCTCACCTGGATCGGTGCGAGCGGATCGACGTTGCCCGCGCCCGACGCGGGGGTGATGGCGATCGGCGCGGGCGTCGGGCCGACCGCACCCGGCGCTCCACCCGGCCCGGACGAGGACGAGCACGCCGCCACGATCACCGCCATGACCAGGATGATCCCGGCGACGACTCCGGATCGGACGCGTCTGGTCCCCAATTCATTCTCCTGTGTTTCGCCCAGCGCAAGAATGGCGCATCCGCGCCTACTACCCCGGATTTTACCGACCGTCCTCCTGCACGACCCCGCGCGAAGCAGGACCCACGGCAAATTCCCAGCCACCGCACAGGAACGACCGGCCGGGAACCACTGGGGTGCTGCGGTTGCGCGGCCAGGGGTGACGGCCGAAAGTACCGATCGGGAGGGTGTCGGTGCGTGCCATGCTGAGGGCCGAACCGACCGAGGGGAACGAATGCAGAATCGCCCATCGGCAGCGGAGCTGCTGGAATCGCTCGCCGAATTGCTGGAGCAGACGCTGCTGCCCGCCCTGCCCGCGGGGTTGCAGCACAAGGCGCGGGTGGGCGCCAATCTCGCCAGGATCGTGCGCAGGGAGATCGAAGCGGGCCCCGCCGCGGCCGAGCGGGAGCGCGAGTTGCTCGATGCGGTAGCCGAGGATGACGAGCGACTCTGGGAAGCGCTGGTTGCAGTCGTGCGGGCCGATCTGGCGATCGCCAAACCGGGGTACGACACCTGGGCCGGCGAGTGAGCGCCGAGCTGGCACGCGGTTTGGCCCGGTTCCTCGAGTCGGGGAGCGGCCGCGCGGTGACGGTGTCGAACGTCGAATACCTCTCCGCGGGCGCCCGCCGCCGTAACGTCGCCTTCGAGGCCGACCTGGGCGGCGGGACGCGACGGCTGGTCGCGACCATCGTGCCGAGCGCGATCGAGCTGGTCCCGGTCGACGTGGAGGCCGCCGTCCGGGAGCTGGCGCGGACGCACGGTGTGCCGGTGCCCCCCGTGGTGGCGATCTGCGCCGATGGCGCCTATGTCGGCGGGCCGTTCGTAGTCTCCGAACGGGTGGACGGGGAAACCGTGCCGCGCAAGGTGTTACGGCTGGCGGAGGCGGCAGGTCTCGGCGAACGAGTCGCCGAACAACTCGGTGCGGCCATGGGCCGTCTGCATGCCATCGACCCGGCGACCGCACCCGCTCGCCTGCCCGAAGCGGCCGCCGATCCGGAACGTCAGCTGACCGAGGCCGGCGAGCACGTGCGCGCGCTCTTGCCGGATCGGCCGGTGTTCGCCCTCGCGCTGCGCTGGCTGGAACGCCACTGCCCGTCCGCGCCGCCCCGTACGGCGCTACTGCACACCGACATGCGCAACGGCAACATCGTGGTCGGGCCCGAGGGCCTGCGGGCCGTGCTCGACTGGGAAGGCGCGCAGCGCCACGGCGATCCGATGCGCGATGTGGCCTGGCCCGCGCTGCGCATGTGGCGTTTCCGCGCGGACGACCGGGAGTTCGGCGGGCTCGCGGGCCGCGCCGCTTTCGTGCGCGGGTACCAGCGCGCAGGCGGCAGTTTCGACGAAGACCGGTTCCGCTGGTGGAAGGTGATGTGCACGCTCGCCTGGGGCGTCGGACTGGCCGGGCAGGCCGCGGCCCATTCGGACGGCAGCGTGCGCGACATCGTGATGGCGGCCAGCGGGCGCCGCGTGTCGGAAATCGAATGGGACCTGCTGATGCAGATCCGACCCACTGCGAAAGGCTGATCGCCTCATGGATTTCGAGCTACCTGCGGAACTGGTCGACTACCTGGCCGAACTCGACGCGTTCATCGAGCGGGAGATCTCGCCGCTCGAGCAGGCCGACGACAACATCCGCTTCTTCGACCACCGCCGTGAGGACGCCCGCACCGACTGGGATCGCGGCGGCCTGCCGAACGCGCGATGGGAGGAGCTGCTGGCCGAGGTGCGCAGGCGCGCCGACGCCGCCGGGCACCTGCGGTACGCGTTCCCCGCGCAGTACGGCGGCCGGGACGGCACCAATCTGGGCATGGCCGTGATCCGCGAGCACCTGGCCCGGCGCGGCCTCGGTTTGCACTGCGATCTGCAGAACGAGCACGCCATCGTGGCCAACAACGTCGGCTTGCTGCTCATGCTCGAGCACGGCACACCCGCGCAGCAGGCGGAGTGGGTGGACGGGCTGGCCTCGGGGACGAGGTTCTTCGCCTTCGGCATCACCGAGCCCGAGCACGGCTCCGACGCCACCCACATGGAGACCGCGGCGGTCCGCGACGGCGACGGCTGGGTGATCACCGGGCAGAAGACCTGGAACACCGGCGTGCACATCGCCGACGCCGACCTGATCTTCGCGCGCACCTCGGGCGGTCCCGGCGACGCGGCGGGCATCACCGCCTTCCTGGTGCCCACCGACGCGCCGGGATTCGTCGTCGAGGAGTACCTCTGGACCTTCAACATGCCCACCGACCACGCTCGTGTCTCGCTGAACGGCGTCCGGGTGCCGGACAGCGCCGTCTTCGGCGGTGAAGGTCGCGGCCTCGCGGTGGTGCAGCACTTCTTCAACGAGAACCGGATCCGCCAGGCCGCGTCCAGTCTGGGGGCGGCGCAATACTGCATCGACGAGTCGGTGGCCTACGCCAAACAGCGCAAGCCCTTCGGCAAGCCGCTGGCCGCCAACCAGGCGATCCAGTTCCCTCTGGTGGAGCTGCACACCCAGTGCGAGATGTTGCGCGCCCTCATCCACAAGACCGCGTGGTCGATGGATACCTACGGCACGTTCGCCGTCTCCGAGCAGGTCTCGATGTGCAACTACTGGGCCAACCGGTTGTGCTGCGAGGCCGCCGACCGCGCCATGCAGGTGCACGGCGGCCTCGGCTACTCCCGGCACAAGCCGTTCGAGCACATCTACCGCCACCACCGCCGCTACCGGATCACCGAGGGCGCCGAGGAGATCCAGATGCGGCGGGTCGCGGGCTACCTGTTCGGCTTCATGGGAAGCAAGGCGCCGAAGGGCGTGTGACGCGGCGGCTCAGAGGCGGCGGATCCGGGCCAGCCACGCGGCGAGATCGACGTGGCCGGACGCGGATACCTCCAGGTTCGCCGCGTCCTGGGCGACCGGGTCGGTGACGCGCCCTCGGTACCGCGTCGGCCGCAAGTCTTCCACCGCCCAGCCGTCGCCGAACGACTCCCGGATCAGGGTGTCGCTGATCCGGGGGCCGAACCCCGGCTCGACATCGGAGAGCGCGAGAACATGAACCGTGCCGCCCGGTTTGCAGATCGCGTGCAGGCTGCGGACATAGGCGGCGCGCGGCTCGTCCTCGGTTCCGAAGACGTGGAACAACGCGCTGTCGACGATGGTGTCGAACGCGGGCGCGGAGCCGGGCGGGTCACCGGCGAGGTCCGGCCGGTCGCCGAGCGCGAGCGCGTCGGCCACCTCGAAGGCGGCCGACGGCACACCCTGTTCGGTCGCGTTGGCGCGCGCGTATGCCACCGCGCTCGGCGACATGTCTATGCCGCGCACGTCGTACCCGAGCCTGGTCAGCAGGATCGTGTGCTCACCGGCGCCGCAGCCCGGGTCGAGCACGCGTCCGGTGATGCCGCCCTCCCGCTCGAGCGCGACGATGGCCGGTTGCGGCTCGCCGATCACCCAGGGCGCGGTGTCGTTGTCGTAGACGGTGTTCCAGAAATCAGCTGGACGAGTCATGCCACCATGCTTCATCCTCAACCGCGCTCGAGGTCAACCCGCCACACTCGCCGAGGTACCGAGCCTGCCTTTTCGCAGCGGTCGAAGGTGTGCGTCAGGGCCGCACGACTGGGTACGCGCGGGTTATGAGCACACCGAATATCGATCCGACGACGGCGGAGTCGATGCAGCAGGACGCGGATTTCGCCGACGAGCACACCAAGCCGACGCACGCCGACGAACACCCGGCCGGCGCCGAACTCGAGACCGACGAGTCGACGCCGAGCGGGCACAGCGGCATGGATCAGTGAGCCGGGCACGGTTCCGCGTGGGAACCGTGCCACGTGCTCAGGCAACGGCGATCAGCCTGGCCGCGTTGGCGGATCGGTCGTCGGCCGCCTGGTTGGCGGCCAGTTCGGCGTGCACCCGGTCGCGATAGCGGGTGATCTCCCGCTCGGTGGCGGCGGCGTCCCAGCCGAGCTGCGCGCCGATCAGCCAGGCCACCTCGGGAGCGGCGGCCAGGCCGCGGTCGGCCGTTTCGATCGATACGCGGATGCGGCGGGTGAGCACGTCGTCCAGGTGCAGTGCGCCCTCATGCGTCACCGCGTACACCACCTCCGCGCGCAGGTACCCGGGTGCGCCGGTCAGCGGTTCGCCCAACGCGGGCTCGCGGGCGATCAGGTCGAACAGATCGGTGATCATCGAGCCGTAACGGCCGAGCAGACGCTCCACCGTCGCCCGCGGCAGACCCGAGCGCTGCGCCAGGCTGTCGAGGTCGGCGGCGAGTTCCTGATAACCCACCGCGCCGAGGATCGGCAGGTGCTCGGTCACCGACGGGGCCACCGCGCGGCCGAGTCCGGCCACCGCCGCGTCCACGACGTCGGCGGCCATCACCCGGTAGGTGGTGTACTTGCCACCCGCGATCACGAACAGGCCGGGAGCGGGTTCGGCGACCGCGTGCTCCCGGGACAGCGTCGCGGTGTCGGCCGACGCGCCGGACAGCAGCGGGCGCAGACCCGCGTAGGTCCCGACGATGTCGTCGCGGGTGAGCGGCTCGCGCAACACCCGATTGACGTGATCGAGCAGGTACCGCACGTCGGCGTCGCTGGCAGCCGGGTGGTCCTTGTCCAGCGACCAGTCCGTGTCGGTGGTGCCGATGATCCAGTGCCCGTGCCACGGGATCACGAACAGCACGCTCTTCTCGGTGCGCATGATCAGGCCGGTGTCCAGGTGCAGACGATGGCGTGGCACCAGGATGTGCACGCCCTTGGACATCCGGACGTGGAACGGGAACTCGACGCCGGTCATCCGGTTCATCTCGTCGGTCCACACGCCGGTGGCGCTGACCACCCGGCGCGCGCGGATCGCGTGCACGCGGCCGGTCTCCAGGTCGGTGACCTCCGCGCCGACGACGCGTTCTCCGTCGCGCAGCAGGGCCGTCACCTTGGTGCGGGTCAGCACGGTCGCGCCGTGCCGGGCCGCCGTGCGCGCGATCATCATCGTGTGCCGGGCATCGTCGACCTGGCCGTCGAAGTACCGGATGGCCCCGGTCAGCGCGTCCTCGCGCAGCGCGGGCGCGAGTTCCAGCGCGCCTGTGCGCGACAGATGCCGGTGCATCGGCAGCGCACGGGCGCCGCCGAGGGTGTCGTACAGGGCGACACCCGCGCCGATGTAGGCGCGCTCCCACACCCGATGCCGCAACGGCAGCAGGAATGACACGGGCCGTACCAGGTGCGGTGCCAGCCGGTGCAGCAGCAGGCCGCGTTCCTTCAGCGCCTCCCGCACCAGCCAGAAGTCCAGCTGCTCCAGATAGCGCAGCCCACCGTGGATGAGTTTGCTGGAGCGGCTGGAGGTGCCCGCCGCGAAGTCCCTGGCCTCCACCAGGGTCACGGTCAGGCCGCGGGAGGCGGCGTCGAGCGCGGCGCCCGCGCCGACGACGCCGCCGCCGATGACGAGTACGTCGATCTCGGTGTCGCCGAGTGCGTTCACCGCGCGAGCGCGGTACTGGGCGTCCAATCGTGCGGACACAGCGGTATCTCTCCTTGTTTCGGTGTTATTCGGATAGGTCGGCGTCGCCCCTCATTCGTCGACGTCGATCCAATCGAGGGTGCGGGCGACGGCCTTCTGCCAGCGCGCGTAACCGCGCTCGCGCTGCTCGGCCGACCAGGTCGGGCTCCAGCGCTTCGCTTCGTTCCAGTTCTGTTCCAGCTCGTCGGTGCCGCTCCAGAACCCGACCGCCAGCCCCGCCGCGTAGGCGGCGCCGAGCGCGGTGGTCTCCGCGACCACCGGACGCGACACCGGCACCCCGAGGAAGTCGGCCTGCAACTGCATGCACAGCTCGTTGGCGGTGACGCCGCCGTCCACTCGCAACACGTCCAGCCGCACGCCGGAGTCGGCCTGCATCGCCTCGACGACGTCACGGGTCTGGTAGCAGATCGATTCCAGCGTCGCCCGCGCGAGATGGGCGTTGGTGCTGTAGCGGGACAAGCCGACGATCGCGCCCCGCGCGTCCGAGCGCCAATACGGTGCGAACAGCCCGGAGAACGCGGGGACGAAATACACCCCGCCGTTGTCCTCGGCCTGCCGGGCCAGCGATTCGCTCTGTGCCGCACCGGAGATGATGCCCAGCTGGTCGCGCAGCCACTGCACCGCCGAGCCCGTCACCGCGATCGAACCTTCCAGCGCGTACACCGGCTTCTCCGAGCCGAACTGGTAGGCCACCGTGGTGAGCAGTCCGTGCTGCGAACGCACGATCTCGGTACCGGTGTTGAGCAGCAGGAAGTTTCCGGTGCCGTAGGTGTTCTTCGCCTCACCCGGACGGAAGCAGACCTGCCCCACGGTGGCGGCCTGCTGGTCGCCGAGCACGCCGGAGAGCGGGACTACGCCGCCGAACGGTCCGTCGGGGCGGGTGGTGCCGAAAAGTTCCGCGTTCGCCGAGGGCGCGATCCTGGGCAGCATCGCGCGCGGGACCCCGAACAGCGCCAGCAGTTCGTCGTCCCAGTCCAGCGTCTCCAAGTTCATCAGCATGGTGCGACTGGCGTTGGTCGGGTCCGTCACGTGCACACCGCCGTCGACTCCGCCGGTCAGCTGCCACAGCAGCCACGTGTCGGTGGTGCCGAACAGCGCGTCGCCGCGCTCGGCGTCCTCGGCTACCCCGGGGACGTTGTCGAGGATCCAGCGCAGTTTGCCGCCGGAGAAATAGGTGGCAGGCGGCAGGCCCGCCTTACGCCGGATGGTATCGCCGTGCCCAGCCCGCTCCAGTTCGGCGGCGATGCGATCGGTGCGGGTGTCCTGCCAGACGATCGCGTTGCAGTACGGCCGTCCGGTCTTGCGGTTCCACACCACCGTGGTTTCCCGCTGATTGGTGACGCCGACCGCGGCGAGGTCGCTCGCGACGAGATCGGCCTTGGTCAGCGTGGTCTGGACGACCGCGCGGGTGCGTTCCCAGATCTCGGTCGGATTGTGCTCCACCCACCCCGGGCGCGGCAGGATCTGCTCGTGCTCGAGCTGGTGGCGGGCCACCTCGTTGCCGCCGTGGTCGAACACCATGAAACGGGTGCTCGTGGTGCCCTGGTCGATGGCGCCGACGTACTGGCTCATCGCGGTCCTTTCGGGAAACTTCGATTGCAAGGAAGAAGGATTCAGAACAGGAACTGCGCGGCGAGTCCGGCCAGCGCGCCGCCGAGCAGCGGACCGAGTACCGGCACCCAGGCGTAACCCCAGTCGGAGTCCTTGCCGTGCGGTGCGGCGTCGGCGTCGGGCGATCCGGCCGGTACGGGTGCGCCCGCGCCCACCGGGGCCAGCACCGCGTCGGCGGGGGCGGACTTGCGCACCGGCAACAGGGCGTGCGCGATGCGCGGGCCGAGATCACGAGCGGGGTTGATGGCGTAGCCGGTAGGCCCGCCCAGCGAGGCGCCGATGCCGACGACCAGCAGCGCGGCGGCGGCCGGGCCGAGCCCGCTCGGTGTGTGGCCGAAGGTGAGAATCACCAGGACGAGGGTGAAAGTGCCGATCACTTCGGTGACGAAGTTCCAGCGCAGCGCGCGAATCGCGGGGCCGGTGGCGAACACCGCCAGCTTCTTCTCCTCGTCGGTCTCGGCGTCGAAGTGGCGCTTGTAGGCCATGTAGGCGGCGGTCGCGCCGAAGAACGCGCCGGCGAATTGGCCGCTCAGATACGCGAGCGTCGCCGAGCCGGAGATGGCGATGCCGGGGGCGAACTCGTCGGCGCCACTGAACAGGATGCCGACGGTGACCGCGGGATTCAGATGGCCGCCGGTCTTGTAGGCGACGTAAACGCCTGCCAGGACGGCGAACCCCCATCCGACATTGATCAGCAGCCAGCCCCCGTCCAGCCCTTTGGACTTCGCCAGCAATACGTTCGCGACCACACCGACCCCGAGCAGCACCAGCACGCCTGTGCCGAGTGCTTCGCTGAGGAAGATCGAGCCGAAGTTCATCGTTGAGCCTCCGTTCGCCCCGCAGGTCGCGGACGCGACCCTGCGTGAAACGGAAGTTACGGCGGGACGCGCAACCCGGATACAGCCGTCGTTCGACAATGTCGAACGGTTCGACTGGTTGCCGGAAGCCGACGCCACTACCGTCCGACTCGCGAGGAGGATGTATGGCGCAGCTCACACTGGGTTTCAATGATGTAGCCCAGGTATTACCAACCGTTCGACAATGTCGAATCACGACACGGGTAGGTTCTCCGACATGCCGGGTGCGATCCAGTCGATCGAGCGGGCGGCGGCCGTTTTGCGGTTGCTGGCCCGTGGTTCCGGCCGGCTCGGCGTCGGCGACATCGCGGGCGCGCTCGACCTGCCCAAACCGACCGCGCACGGCATCCTGCGCACGCTGCAAGGGGTCGGCTTCGTCGAACAGGACCCGGGCACCGGCAAGTACCAGCTGGGTGCGGCACTGCTGCATCTGGGCACGAGCTACCTCGACGCGAACGAGTTGCGCTCCCGCGCGATCAACTGGGCCGACGCGCTGGCTGCTCGCACGGGCGAGTCGGTGCGGATCGGCACGCCGATGGACGGTGCGGTCGTCGTGGTGCATCACGTGTTCCGGCCGGACAACACCCAGCAGGCACTCGAACTCGGCGAACTACTGCCGCCGCACGCCACCGCGCTGGGCAAGGTCCTGCTCGCCTACGACGCCGACCTGGCCGCCGCGATGCGCCGCACCGAGCTCGCCCCGCTCACCCACCGCACCCTCGTCGACCGCTCCGCGCTCGCCAGGGCGCTGGGCGGCGTCCGGCAGGCCGGATGGGCGGGTGACATCGAGGAAGTCCGGACGGGCGAGGCGGGTATCGCGGCGCCGATCCGGGCGCCCGGTGGGCTCGTGGTCGGCGCCATCGGCATCACCGGCGCCGTGGACCGGCTCTGTGACGCCCAGTTGCGGCACCGGCCCGCGCTGGTCGGCCAGGTGCTCGACGCGGCACGGGCGGTATCGCGCGACCTCGGCGCCGGACATCGACTCTCGTCCGACCGGTGACCAGCCGACGTCGACCAGGAGCAGCCGAGCATGAAGCAGCGATACGTGCTGGCCATCGATCAGGGCACCACCTCCACGCGGTGCATCCTGTTCGACCAGCGTGCCCGGCTCGTCGGCGTCGCCCAGCGGCCGCACCGGCAGCACTATCCGCGGCCGGGATGGGCCGAGCAGGACGCGCTGGAGATCTGGCGCAATGTCGAGCGGATCGTGCCCCAGGCAATGCGCGATTCCGGCGTGGCCGCCGACCGGATCGCCGCGCTCGGCATCGCCAACCAGCGCGAGACCACCGTGGTGTGGGACCGCCGCACCGGAACGCCGATCGGCCGGGCGATCGTCTGGCAGGACGTGCGGACCGAAGAACTGGTCCGGGAATTGGAGGGCAAGCCCGGCGCCGACCGCATCCGTGAGCTGTGTGGCCTACCGCTGGCCAGCTATTTCGCCGCGCCGAGGCTGCGCTGGATGCTGGATTCGGTGCCCGGTCTGCGGGAGCGGGCGGAGCGGGGTGAGGTGCTGTTCGGCACCATGGAGACCTGGTTGATCTGGAACCTCACCGGAGGTCCCGACGGCGGCCTGCATTTCACCGACGTCACCAATGCCAGCCGCACCCTCCTGATGAACTTGCGGACCCTCACCTGGGACGACGAGCTGCTGGAGTTCTTCGGCATCCCCGCCCGCATGCTGCCGCGCATCCAAGCGTCCACCGCGTCCTACGGCAGCACGCGCCGGGTGGTGCCGGGCATCCCGATCGCCGCCGCGCTCGGCGACCAGCACGCCGCGTTGTTCGGCCAAACCTGTTTCTTGCGTGGGGAGACCAAGTGCACCTACGGCACCGGCGGCTTCCTCATGATGAACACCGGACGGGAACTGGTGCGCTCCGGGCACGGCCTGCTCACCACGATCGGTTACCAGATCGGCCCGGAGCCGGTCTACGCGCTGGAGGGCCCGATCGCGGTCACCGGCTCGCTGGTGCAGTGGGTGCGTGACAGCGTCGGGCTCGTCACCAGCGCGCCGGAGATCGAAACCCTGGCGCGCACCGTCGAAGACAACGGCGGCTGCTACGTCGTGCCCGCCTTCTCCGGCCTGTACGCGCCGCATTGGCGCAGCGACGCACGCGGTCTCATCGCCGGATTGACCTCCTACATCACCAAGGGCCACATCGCCCGCGCCGTGCTCGAGGCCACCGCTTGGCAGACCCGCGACGTAGTGGAGGCGATGAACGCCGATTCCGGCCTGCAAGCCGCGGCCTTGCGCGTGGACGGCGGCATGACCTCGAACAACCTGCTCATGCAGATCGTGGCCGATGTCCTGGACGTTCCGGTGTCGCGTCCGTTCGTCGCCGAGACGGTCTCGCTCGGCGCCGCGTACGCCGCGGGCTTGGCCGTCGGTTACTGGCCGGATCTGGAAGGATTGCGGAACAATTGGCGCCTTGCCGCGCAATGGATTCCACGGATGGACCCCGAGCTGCGAGCGGATGAGTACGACAACTGGAAGCGCGCCGTGGAGCTGACCTTCGGCTGGGTCCGGTCGCCGAAGCGGGCGCGACGGTGAGTCACGGTCGTGGTCGCGTGCCACCGGGACGAGCGTGTCGGGACGGTGGGTTAGCGTCGGAAGCATGCGGCTGTACGTGGGATGTGCGATGTGGACGCACGCGGCTTGGCAGGAGAGGCAGCTCGCGCCGGGGGAGCGGCTGCGCTGGTACGCCACGTGGTGCAACGCGGTCGAAGGCAATACGACGTTCTACGCGACGCCGTCGCGGCGCACGGTGGAATCCTGGGCGAGTCAATGTGATCCCGGCTTCCGGTTCGTGCTCAAGCTACCCAAGCCGATCACCCACGAACGCAGGCTGACCGGCGTCGAGGAGGATCTGCGCTCGTTCCTCGCAGCGATGCGGCCGCTCGGGGAACGCATTCACGCGCTGTGGGTACAGCTGCCCGGCTCGTTCGGCCCCACCGATCTCGGTGCGCTGGCCGGATTCCTGCGGCAATTGCCGAACACCTATCGGGCCGCCGTCGAGGTGCGGCATCCCGCGTTCTTCGCCGACGAGCAGGCGGCGCGCGGGCTCGAGTACGTCCTGTCCAGGGTGGGCGCCGAATGGGTTCCGTTCGACACCACCGTGCTTTTCGACGGTCCACCCACCAGCGCGGCGGAACAGGAGGCGGCGTCGAAGAAGCCTCGGGTGCGGCGCAGAATGCGCGCCCTCACCGAGTATCCGATCGTGCGGTACCACGGCCGCGACGATGTCGAGCGGACCGTCGAGGGCTGGCAGCCGTGGGTCGGCACGGTCGCCGAGTGGTTGCGGGAAGGCCGGTCGCCGACGGTGTTCCTGCACACGCCGGACAACGCCGGCTCGCTCGAGCTGGCCCGCCGCTTCCATGCCGAGGTCCGCGCCCTGCTGCCCGAGCTCGACCCGTTGCCCGAGCCCACGCAGGCCGAGCCGATGACCCTTTTCTGACGGAAGAGGACGGTCCCGCAGGAGCTATCGAACTCCTGCGGGACCGGTGGAAGCGCTCAGGACCGCAGACCGGCCTCGACCTCGAGGGTGAGCGTGATCTTGTCGCCGATCACCGCGCCGCCGTCGGGCAGTGGCATGTCGATGGTGATGCCGAAGTCGCGGCGGTTGATCACGGTCTCGGCCTCGAAGCCTGCGACCGGCCCCTGGCCCATGCCGGGGTTGACGCCGAGGAACTCCACGTCCAGCGAGACCGGCTTGGTGACGCCGCGGATGGTGAATTCGCCGTCCACTACGAAGTCGTCGCCGTTCACCCGGAAACCGGTGGACTTGAACGTGGCCACCGGGAACTGTTCGGCCTGGAAGAAGTCCGCGGTGCGCAGGTGCGCGTCGCGCTGCGGGTTGTCGGTGGTGACCGAGTCGACCCGGATCTCGGCCTCGGCCGAGGCACTGCCGTCCTCGCCGATGACGAGCTTGCCCGAGAAGTCGGTGAAGCGGCCGCGCACCTTGCTGACCATCAGGTGGCGCACCGAGAAGCCGAGGGTGGAGTGGGCGGGGTCGATGGCCCAGGTGCCCGCGGTCAGAGCGTTGGTGGTTCCGGTCGACATGACGTTCTCCTTGGTGATTGAGGATTGAACTAGTTGGGCGTGGATCGGACAGGGTCGGTTGGAGGAAGGATCAGTGGGTGCCGAGCAGCTGTGCGAAAGGTACCGGGTCGTCGTACGGATCGGCGGCGCGCTCGCGCGGTGTGGCGGCCGGCATCGCGGCGAATTCCGTTGCCGCGCGGTCGATCCTGCCGCTCAATCCGTTTGCCGCCGCGGACGCCCAGTCCTCGGAGGCGGCGTAGACGGCGGTGGGCGCGACCACCGCGCGCAGGTAGCTGAACATCGGCCGCAGTGCGTGCTCCAACGCCAGCGAATGACGCGCCGAGCCGCCGGTCGCGCCCAGCAGCACCGGCATCCCGGCCAGCGAATCCGGTTCCAGGACGTCGAAGAACGTCTTGAACAGTCCGCTGTAGGAGGCGTTGAAGATCGGCGTGACGGCGATCAAGCCGTCGGCGCCGGTCACGGTATCGATGGTCGCGCGCAGCCTGCTTGGCGCGAATCCGGTCAGCAGGTTATCGGCCAGATCGCGGGCGTGCTCGCGTACCTCGATTACGTCGAAGGTCACGTCCGCACCGGACGCGGTCGCCGCCGCGCCGGTGGCGGCGGCGAGCCGATCGGCGAGCAGCCGGGTCGACGAGGGCTGCGACAGGCCCGCGGAGACGACGGCGATGCGGGTCATCGTGTCGCCTCCAGTGCGGCGTCGCGGGCGGCGACCAGGCTCGCGTGCGTCGGCGCGTCCGGCACGTGCGCCGGGCGCAGGGCCGCGAATTCCTTGCGCAGCACCGGGACCACTTCTTCGCCGAGCAGGTCGAGTTGCTCCAGCACGGTCTGCAGCGGAAGGCCCGCGTGATCCATCAAGAACAGCTGGCGCTGGTAGTCGCCGAACGTCTCGCGGAAGGTGAGCGTCTTGTCGATGACCTCCTGCGGGCTGCCCACGGTGAGCGGGGTCTGCTCGGTGAACTCTTCCAGCGACGGGCCGTGCCCGTAGACCGGCGCGTTGTCGAAGTAGGGCCGGAACTCGCGCACCGCGTCCTGGGAATTCTTGCGCATGAACACCTGTCCGCCCAGGCCGACGATCGCCTGGTCGGCGGAGCCGTGGCCGTAGTGCTCGTAGCGCTGCCGGTACAGCGCGATCAGCCGCTGGAAGTGCTCCTTCGGCCAGAAGATGTTGTTGGCGAAGAATCCGTCGCCGTAGTAGGCCGCCTGCTCGGCGATCTCGGGGCTGCGGATCGAGCCGTGCCAGACGAACGGCGGTACGTCGTCGAGCGGGCGCGGCGTCGAGGTGAACGACTGTAGCGGCGTGCGGAACTTGCCCTCCCAGTCGACCACGTCTTCGCGCCAGAGCCGGTGCAGCAGGTGGTAGTTCTCGATCGCCAGCGGGATGCCGTCGCGGATGTCCTTGCCGAACCAGGGGTAGACCGGCCCGGTGTTGCCGCGACCGAGCATCAGGTCCACCCGCCCTGCGGCCAGGTGCTGCAACATGGCGAAGTCCTCGGCGATCTTCACCGGGTCGTTCGTGGTGATCAGCGTCGTCGCGGTGGAGAGCTGGAGCCGCTCGGTCCGCGCCGCGATGTAGCCGAGCATGGTGGTCGGCGACGACGGCACGAACGGCCGGTTGTGGTGCTCGCCGGTGGCGAACACGTCCAGTCCGACCTCTTCGGCCTTGCGCGCGATCGTCACCATGGCCGTGATGCGCTCGTGTTCACTCGGCGTCCGGCCGGTCGTGGGATCGGTCGTCACATCACCGACCGTGAAAATTCCGAACTGCACGACGCCTCCTTCGTTCTCAGTCTTACCCAATTTGGTGGATATGGCAACCAAAGGAACGGGGCGGGGTGCGTTGGTATTCCCGTCCTGGTCGTGTGGCGTCGGTTACGGCAGGTATTCCGCCAGCCAGGTGCGGGTGAGTTCGCGGGTGACCTGCGCGCCCGCATCGAGTTCGGTGGTGCCGAAAGCGTGGTCGAGGAACGGGAGCTCGACATAGCGGTGCGGGACGTGCGCGGTCTCGAGTGCGGTGGCGTAGGCGGCGGTGTGTTCGGCGAGCACGAGGTGATCGTTGGCGCCCTGGATCAGCAGCGTGGGCGGGGAGTCGCCGGTGATATGCGCGGCGGAGCCGGTCGCGGTGTAGCGGTCGGGGTACTGCTCGGGCGATCCGCCGAGGTACTGCCGGGCCGCGTCGACGCCCAGCGCTGTCTCGGTGCCCGAAGCGGCGAGGTCGACCACCGGGTACAGCGCCACCGCCGCGCGCACCTTCGGCAGATCGGCGGCGCTGCCGCAGCTGGGGCGCAGGGTGCCCGCGTTGATCTTGTTCGCGACGTTGACGGCCAGATTGCCGCCCGCCGATTCGCCGAACGCGGCGACCCGTCGCATGTCCCAGTTGTACCGCTGCGCGTTCGCCGCAGCCCAGGTCAGCGCGCAGGCGACGTCGGCGTCCCCGGTATCCCAGCGGTGATCGCTCTCGTCGGACAGGCGGTAGTCCACGTCGAGGACGGCGTATCCGTTGTCGGCCAGCCAGTTGGTGTAGGCGTCGGTGCCACGGCTGCCCGTGACGAATGCCCCGCCGTGGATGCTCACCACCAGCGGGGCAGGTCGCGGCCCCGCAGCGGGCAGGTACAGGTCCGCCTGGATCGGCTGTCCGTCGACGGTCGCGTAGGTGACGGTCTCGTCGGGCGCGTCGCCGACGGTGCGCAACGGCACGGCCGGGGCGAACGGAATCCAGACGCCCGCCGCGTCGCGCGCCGCGAAGACCAGCGTCGCGCTGGTCACCACGGACAGTGCCAAGCCGACGGCGGCCACGCCGGTCACCGTGCCCGCGAGGCGCCGCCCGCGCCCGCCCGAGCGAAACACCGCCGTCGCGAGGGCCGTCGCGACCACCGCCAGCACCACGTTCCACGAGCCCAGTGCGTCCCGGACCGCGCCGAGCAAGAGCACGGCCGACTGCACGACCGCGTTGCGCAGCAACGGCATCACCCAGGAAACCGGCAGTACCGCGAGCAGTTGAGCGAGCGCGAGATACCCGGCGAGTGCTCCGGCGAGCGTGAGCAGACCGATGCGGACCAGGCGACGCGGGGTCGCGGACTTTCCGGGCACGGTCACGTCCGCTCCTCGCTCGTCGGTCATTCCAGATCTCCGGTTCCGGGTCGGGGCTTGCCGGCTCCAACATAGGTCGGTCTTCGTGGCGGCCGGTTTCCGGTGGTGGCAGGCCGGGGCGGATTCGGGTAGCCGACTACGCGCGACTTCCGTTGCCTCGTCCGCAGAATCGGTCCCCACGAGGTTTCGGCCATCGAGTTTCGAAGGGATATGCATGGCTGGTTATCAGGATTGGTTGGCGCCTGCTCCGAATCCGGAGCCGCCTTTGGACAGTCGCCGCCGCGGCGAGGCGGAGCGGATGGTGCGTGATCCGGCATCCGCTCGTGCGCTACCGTGCCGGCCGCGGCCGCATGCGGCCGCGAGTCGCTCGAGTGCCGGGATACGCAGCGCGGTGCGTCGGAGCCATGCGTCCACGCCGCCGTCCGAGGACGAGACGCGGTCGGCGGCACGCCGGTTCGCCGAGTCGGCGGTGCGGGTCGTCCTCGAGGTGCTCGACCGCAGGCGACCCGTGCCGCAATTGGCCGTGGTCGCCGACGCTACGGTTGTCGCCGCGGTGCGCACGTTGATCGGCGCCGGTCTCGTGCCGGGACGCGACCTCGGCGTCGCGGTGCCGACGCGGGTGAGCGTGGTCTTGGTAGACGCCAAGACCGCCGAGGTGTTCGCCGCGTACGCCAGGAGCGGTCGGCATTTCGCCTTGGCGGCACGTGTCGTTCGCACCCGTTCGGCGGGCTGGCGGCTGACGGCGCTGCGCATCCGATGAGCGGTCGGCGTCAGGGGGCTCGCGACCTCGGTCGTGGTGGAAGTGCCGCCGCCTCGCGGACCGTTCACCGTCCTGCCGGGGACCATCACGATTCTGCTGCTGCCATCCGGCCGCGGGTCCGGCGCAGGGCGAGATGCCGGTGGGCGACCGCGACTCCGAAGGCTTCAGCCGCCGGTGACCGCGGCGCGCGGGTCGGCGCCGAGCGAGCGGTCGACTCCGGCGCAGCGCTGCCCGTGGTTGCGTTTTGCGATGCAGGCCGGGCCGGATTCACGATCACTCGGGGCATCGGCGGAGGCCGGATGTGGCGGCGGGGCCGCACCGACGGTGGCAACGGCGCTCAGCCGAGCTGAATGGATCGGCGTGCCATGCCGAACCAGTAGCCGTCGATGACGGTGCGCAGCGTGCCGAAGTCCTCCTCGCCCGCGCCGAGTGCGACAAACAGCGGTGCGAAGTGATCGGCGCGGGGGTGGGCCAGGCGAGCCGCGGGCGCTGCGTGCTCGAAGTCGAGCAGTGCGTCCAGGTCGCGGGCGGCCAGCGCCTCGCGGCCCCACGCGTCGAATTCCGCCGTGAAGGAGTGCACGTGCTCGTCGTCGGCGGTCATCGCGCGCAAGTTGTGGGTGAAGAATCCGCTGCCGATGATCAGCACGCCTTCGTCGCGCAGCGGCGCCAGCTTCTGGCCGATGCCGAGCAAGTCCTGCGGGTCCAGCGTCGGCATGGACAGCTGCAACACCGGGACGCCCGCGTCCGGATACATCTCCCGCAACGGCACGTAGGCGCCGTGATCGAGCCCGCGATCCGGGACGTCCGCCACGGCGGCACCGGGTCCGCGCAACAGGTTCCGCACTTTGCCGGCCAACTCGGGCGCGCCCGGCGCGGCATAACGCACCTGGTAGTACCGCTCGGGAAAGCCCCAGAAGTCGTAGACCAGCGGCACCGTCTCGGTAGCGCCGAGCGCGATCGGCGCGGCCTCCCAGTGCGCGGAGATGATCAGGACTGCGCGCGGGCGCGGCAACGCGCGCGACCACGCCGCCAGTTCGGCGGGCCAGTACTCGTGATCGGCCAGCGGCGGAGCACCATGCGAGAGATACAGCACCGGCATTCGATCGGCCACGGTCATAGCGCTCCTTGCGGCTGGATCGCCGGCGTCCGGTGGTCGGACGCGGACGCCGCGTTCGGCGGCAGCCTGCCAGTAGTTCAAATTCGAATCAACTCTAGCATTGTTATTCAAATTTGAACAATGGGGTTAGGGTGGAGCCGTGGAGACCACGTGGCTGAACTCCCGCGAGATGGCGGTGTGGCAGAGCTTCCTGGCGGCCGGTGCGCTGGTGGGTCGCGAGGTGGAACGGCAGCTCAAGCGGGAAGGATTGTCCCACACCCAGTACGAGGTGCTCGTGCGGCTCGCGGACGCGCCGGAGGGCCGCCTGCGGATGACCGAACTCGCCGACGCGCTCTACACCTCCAAAAGCGGTCTGACCTACCAGGTGACGCAGTTGGAGAAGGCCGGGCTGCTGGTACGCGAGGCCTGCCCGACCGACGTGCGCGGTGTCATCGCCGTGCTCACCGAGGCGGGCCGGGACAGGCTGGCCGAGGTGGCGCCGGGCCATGTCGCGACCGTCCGCCGCGTCCTCGTCGACGTGCTCACCGACGCCCAGCAAGGCGCGCTCGCGGAGAGCCTGGACGAAGTCGCGCGGCGGCTCGCTCCCTGACTCAGGCCAGCGACGCCAGCCAGTCGTGCATCCACGACAGCGCGGTCACTCCGCCCCCGACGGGATAGCTGCCGTAGGCGGTGTGCGCTTCGGAGCGGTAGAACTCGTCCAGCAGCCGAGCCCGTTCCTGGTTGGCCGACTCCGAGAGTTGGCTCTGCAGCAAGGGGATTCCGCCGTTGGACATCAGGTCGCCGACGATGGCGCCCATCTCGAGCTGGTAGCGCCAGAGGTTGGCCGGATCGGGATGGGAAGTCTGGGCCAAGAAGCCCGCGAAGCGGGTCACGAAATCGTCCGAAGCCGTGGTGCAGTACAGATCGCCGATCGCGCAGATGGTGCGGGTCTGCGGTGTGACGAGACCGAACCCGCCGATGCGGGGGCCGCCCGCGCCCGCGCCGCCGACCGGTGGACCGACCAGCGCGTCGGTGGGAGAGCGGCG
This sequence comes from Nocardia sp. NPDC057455, assembly GCF_042802775.1. Taxonomy (NCBI): domain Bacteria; kingdom Bacillati; phylum Actinomycetota; class Actinomycetes; order Mycobacteriales; family Nocardiaceae; genus Nocardia; species Nocardia sp. NPDC057455. The sequence continues at coordinate 46,921 of NZ_JBHVDM010000039.1, forward strand.
CGGGTCGGAAATGAGCCCGACCGCGGCGATCCGGTGCGGCGGTACGACGCTGAGCCCGGTGCCGATCTCGGCGGCGAGATCACCGGCGGCGTCCGCGCCCTGGCTGTAGCCGAGCAGCGCGATCCTGGTCGCGCCGCACGCCCGGCCCATCGCCGCGATCATGCCACGCGCGTTGTCGACGGCCTCGCGTTTGGAGGCGCCGTATACCTCGCTCTCCCAAGGGAACGCGGTCGCGGCGTAGCTCACGTAGTCCACTCGCGTCGAGGGCGGCAGGCCGCGGGTGACCCCGGCCAGCATTCCGGGCCCTGGGCGCTCGCCGTCCGCGGTGGTCTCCCATGTTCCCGGGATCGCCACTACGTACAGGCTGGGGCAATCCGGTGCCGCGACGGCGGGTCCGCTGCCCGGTCCCACACACGACAGCGCCATCATCGCGAAACCGATGGCCGCCGAGATCAACTTCGATCGCATGGCGTTTGCTCCTGGTAGTACAGGCGCCGCAGGCGCTCCCCGGCAGGAATCGGCCTCCGCCGGCGCCGTGCGGTGGTCGAACCCGGCCCCGTCGAAGGCTGCATTGAGACTCGATGGTCTCAAAGTGCAGCCAGGATAGCGAGAGTGTGGGAGAGTGCACAATCGCAGGCGGAAGTGACGCGTATCACAGCCGATTCGGCCACGTCGACGCCCGTGGATTGCTAGGAGCTTTGCGCGAGAAGAACTGTCATGGCCTCCGCCCATCGATCGATGGTTGCCGTGGCGGCGCGCTCGGAGGTGCGCAGCGGCCGGGACATCGCGGTGCCGCGCAGTATCGCGATCGTGAGGTCGCGGACGGCCGGATAGCGCGGATGGGCGACCATGTCCGGGCCGAACAGCGCGTCGACCACGCGCCGCAAGTCGCGACCGGCTTGTCGTTCGGCCGCGCGCAACGCCTCGGCAAGCGCCGGGTCGGTCCGCGCGGCCGCCCACAGTTCGAACTCGGCTTGCGCCGCCGGGCGTGCCATCGACTCGTACAGGGCGGTCAATGCCCGCCGCAGCGGATCGGTCCCCGGCCCCGACCGGGCCGCGACCTCTCGCACGGCCGACTCATTGCGCGCCACCAAATGCCCGACCAGTTCACCGATCAACGCGCCCAGGGTCGGGAAGTGATGCAGCAGCGCCCCGCGGCTGACGCCCGCGGCCCGCTGCACGGACAAGGTGGACAGCGCCCGGTAGCCCTGCTCGGCCAGCAAGTCGGCAGCCGCGTCGAGAATGCGGACGCGGGTCGCTCGCTTCTGTTCCTCGCGTAGTCCGGCCATGTCCGCTCCTCCTGTCGCCGCGACATTTTCACAGTCAAGGTTGACTGTCAACTGGGGGTGCGCCAGACTGCGGAGACCGGTTCGCGCCAGCGTCGAAGGGAAAGCGATGACCGACAGTGACATCCAGGCCGACAGCGGGGCGGGGGCGTGGTATCGCAATTGGACCGAGACCCCGGACGCTCCGTGGGCCGGACGCCCCGACCCGGACGACGCCCGCGAGTACCGCACGCTGACCTACGAGCGGGACGGCCGCATCGCCCGCATCACCTTCGACCGGCCGGAGAAGGGCAACGCGATCACACCCGACACCCCGCACGATCTGGCGCACGCGGTCGAACGCGCGGATCTGGACCCGAGGGTGCACGTGATCCTGTTGTCCGGGCGCGGCAAGGGATTCTGCGGTGGCTACGACCTGAGCATGTTCGCCGAGCAGGGTTTCGCGGTGGCGAGCGGGCCCGATGAGGTGGCGGGGACGGTCGTCGATCCGGTGGTGCAGGGCCGCAATCACGATCCGGCGCGGACCTGGGATCCGATGATCGACTACGCGATGATGAGCCGGTTCAACCGCGGTTTCGCGAGCCTGATGCAGGCGAACAAGCCGACGGTGGCCAAACTGCACGGCTTCGCCGTGGCGGGCGGCAGCGACATCGCCCTGTTCGCCGACCAGATCATCTGCGCCGACGATACGAAGATCGGCTATCCGCCCACCCGGGTCTGGGGGGTGCCCGCGGCGGGCATGTGGGCGCATCGCCTCGGTGACCAGCGCGCCAAGCGCCTGCTGTTCACCGGCGACTGCCTCACCGGGAAGCGGGCGGTGGAATGGGGCCTGGCGATCGAATCCTGGCCCGCCGACGAACTCGACGCGCGCACCGAGGAATTCGTCGCCCGGATCGCGCGCATGCCGGTCAACCAGCTGATGATGGCCAAACTGGCGCTCAACTCGGCGCTGTACGCGCAGGGGGTGGCCAACTCCGGCATGATCAGCACCGTCTTCGACGGCATCTCCCGGCACACCAGCGAGGGTTACGCCTTTCAGGCACGTGCCGCCACAGCGGGTTTCCGCGAGGCGGTCCGGGAACGCGACGAGCCGTTCGGCGATCACAAGTGGCCCCGGGCGCGGGAGTGAACCACTGTCGAGCCGTGCGGGAATCCGGCCAGCGGCCGACGCATCGGGTCCGCGCAGGAGCGAAACCGGCATCGAATCCAGATCGCGGATCGAGTGCGAGCTGCGACGCCCCTCGATCCGCGCGAGCGGGAAACGGCAAGGGGCGGTGGCCGCATCGCCACCGCCCCTTTCGCATGCTCCGCCGGATCGTCAGCGGGCGGGCGGAACGTTTCCGGTCGCCGCGTCCTCGTTGTCGTAGCCGAGCCGCACATCGTGCGCGACTTCGCCGCCGCTCACCGTGACCTGGCTGGTCACCGGCGGATAGCCGCGCGCAACGACCGTGTAGTCGCCTTCGGCGAGATCCGTGACGATATAACGGCCGTTCTCGTCGGTACGCGTCGTCGCGGTCAGCACGCCCGCCGCGTCGAGCACGCTGATCTGCACGTCCGAGACCGCCCGTTCGCGGTCGGACCATGCCGCGCCTGCCAGCACCGCCATCGGCGTGAGATCGATGTCGTGGTGCAGCAGCCCACTGTCCGGCACGGTCAGCGCGGTCGCGCTGGGACGCATGTGTTCGGCGACCGCGACCAGCGTGTACGTGCCGGGTACCACGCCATGGCACAGGTAAGCGCCGTCGGCCGCCGCGGTCGCCGATCCGACCACCTCGCCGTCCAGGTCGGTCAGCGTGATGGTCGCGCCGGGCAGCGGCTCGTGGTGCGTGCCGGACCGGACCACTCCGGACAGCTCGCCGGAGCCGAGCAGAGTGACGTCGAGTTGTTGCGGACGGTCACCGACGGTGACGTTCACCGCGGCGGGTTGATGCCCTGGGGCCGACACGATCAGCACGTAACTGCCCGTGTCGGGCGCGCCGAGGAGGTAACTGCCGTCGGCGCCGCCGCCCGTGCGCGCGGCCTGCCGCCCGTGCTGGTCGATCAAGGTGAGCGCGGCGGCGGGCACCGGGCGGCCGTCCTCGCGATGGACGTAGCCGCCGACTGAACGGCCTTCGTACTCCGCGCCGTCGAAGCTCGCCCGCGGTTCGCGCCGGTATGCGCCGTTGCCGGCGAGATCGCCCGCGGCGTAGCCGCCCGCGGCCGCGGCGAGCACCGGTTCCGGCTCCGACAGCGCCTGCGCGGCGCCCTCCCAGACCTGATCCGCGTCCCAGTGCGACTCGGCGGCGTCCGCCTCCTCGATCGGCGTCTGCGCGGTGGGCGCCGGAGAGTCTTGCAGCGGAATCTCTTTCATGAACATCAGCACCACGCAGGCCAGCAGCGCGACCCCGGCCGCGGCGTAGAACACGCCGTGCATGGAGTCGGTGAAGCCGGTGAGGATCGGCACCTTCAGCGCGTCGGGCAGCGCCGCGATGCCGCTGGTGTTGGACTGCATGCCGCTGAGCTGCTCGGCGCCGAACCCGGGCGGCAGCGCGCCGCCGAACGCGTCGATGATCCGGTTCGGCAGCAGGTTGAACAGGATGGTCAGGAACACCGCGACGCCGAGCGTGCCGCCCATCTGCCGGAAGAATGTGGCCGACGCGGTGGAAACACCCATGTCCGAACGCGGTCCGGCGTTCTGCGCGGCGATGATCAGCGTCTGCATGCAGCAGCCGAGCCCGAGCCCGATCACCGCGCCGATCGCCAGCGGCTGCCACAGCGGGCTGTCGTACTGCACCTGCGCGTACAGGGCCGCGCCGACCGCGACGATGAACGTGCCCGCCACCGGCAGGATCTTGTAGCGCCCCGTCTGCTTGGTGATCCGCCCCGCCACCTGCGAGCCGACGGTGATGCCGAGCACCAGCGGCAGCATGAGCAGGCCTGCCTTGGTCGGCGAGTAGCCGCGCACGACCTGGAAGTACTGCGGAACCATGGTGATCGCGCCGAACATCGCCACACCGACGATGAACCCACCGGCGATGGTGACGCTGAAGGTCGAGTTCTCGAACAGCCGCAAGGGGATCAGCGCCGAGTCCTTCATCAGGAACTCCACCAGGACGAACAGCGCCAGCCCTGCCGCCCCGATGCCGTAGCAGAGCAGCGACTTCTCCGACGACCATCCCCAGTGACGCCCCTGTTCGGCGACGACCAGCAGCGGCACCACGCCGATGGTCAGCGTCAGCGCGCCCAACCAGTCGATCCGGTGGTGCTGGCGCTGGTGCGGCACGTTGAGCACCTTGGCCACCACCAGCAGGGCGAGCAGGCCGACCGGGACGTTCACCAGGAACACCCACCGCCATCCTTCGATGCCGCCGAGTTCTTCGTAGTCGGAGAAGAAGCCGCCGAGCACCGGGCCGAGCACCGTCGCAGTGCCGAAGACCATCATGAAATAACCCTGGTAGCGCACCCTTTCCCGCACCGGGACGATATCGCCGATGATGGTGAAAGCCAGTGACATCAGTCCACCCGCGCCCAGGCCCTGGAACGCGCGGAACGCGGCGAGTTGGTACATCGAGCCGGCGAAGGTGCACGCCACCGAGCCGATGACGAACAGGCCGATCGCCGTGAGATAGAACGGTTTACGGCCGTAGATGTCGGCCAATTTGCCGTACAGCGGCGTGGTGATCGTCGCGGTGATCAGGTAAGCGGTGGTCGCCCACGCCTGCTGATCGAAACCGTGCAGGTCGTTGGCGATCTTGACGATCGCGACGCTGACGATGTTCTGGTCGAGAGCGGCCAGGAACATGCCGAGCAGCAGGCCGGACAGGATGGTCAGGATCTGCCGGTGCGACAGTGACGTGTCCGCGCCTGCGTCCAGGTTCCGCGGAGCCCGGGTGGTGGATTTCGTCATTTATGAGCCCTATTTCGGATCGGCTTGGTGTCGGGGAGTGGTCTCTATTCCTGCGGTGAGCCGGTCGAGCAGTGCGGTCAAGGTGTCGCGGTCCGGTGCGGGCCAGTCGGCCAGGATGTCGGCCAGCCACCGGTTGCGCAGCGCGCGGTTCTCCTCGAAGACGCGCACGCCTTCGGTGGTAGCCGCCAGCACGCACGCGCGGCCGTCGACCGGGTCGGCTCGGCGCTCCACCAGACCGTGCGCCACGAGCGATCTGCTCTGTCTGCTGATGGTGGATGCTTCGGCGTGCAGCAATTCGGCGAGCCTGCCCGCGCGCTGTGGTCCCTCGTGCACCAGGCAGAAGAGCACGGAGTAGGCGAGTCGTTCCAACCCATCCGGACCGGGCCGCGCGGGCAGCCACTTCGCCCGGTTGACCGCGCGCATGAACCGGACCAGTCGCTGACCGAGTTCGTCGGCGGCCGCGAGTTCGTCCGGCGTGACCCGGCGCTCGCGAGCGGTTGCGGACATGACACCACCTCGATGTTCCCCACCAGCAGATTTGATTAGCCACCACAACTAGTTGCTTTAGGCAACTATACATCTGGGTTGCCAGAGGTCTGCGCGGTGGGTCGCGCGCCGGCGGCGTTGCTACCGTCGATGGCGTGTCCGAGTCGCTTGTTCGCTTCCGCGCCGCCCTGCCGTCCGATTGCCGATGGGAGCCGGTCGACGGCGGGGAGTCCGGCGCCCAGGTGTTCCGGTCCGCCGATGGTTCCCGCTACGCCAAGTGCGTCGAACCGGGCGAGGCCGCCGCCCTCGCGCTGGAGCGGGACAAGCTCACCTGGCTCGACGGCCACGATATACCCGGCCCGCCGGTGCTGGACTGGCGGACCGATGACGGGGGCGCCTGCTTGGTCACCGGCGCCGTGCCCGGTGTGCCCGCGAACGCCGTTTCTCCGCAGAACCTCGCGCTCGCCTGGGATTCCATCGCGGACGCGGTGCGTCGCCTGCACGAAGTGCCCACCGAGGAGTGCCCGTTCGACCGCGGCCTGGCCCGCATGTTCGCGATCGCCCAGGACGTGGTGGTCCGGGGTGCGGTGCACCCCGAATTCCTGCCGGAGGAGCAGCAGGACACTCCGCCTACGGTCCTGCTCACCAGGCTGGCCACCCAGTTGGAGCCGAGGATGACGCAGGAGTCCGCCGAAGCGGTGGTCTGCCACGGGGATCTGTGCCTGCCGAACATCATCCTCGATCCGGAAACGCACACGGTCGCCGGATTCGTCGACCTCGGGCGTCTCGGCATCGCCGATCCGTACGCCGATATCGCTCTGCTACTGGCCAACGCCAGGGAGTCATGGCAGGACGAGCAGCGCGCCGGAAACGCCGACCGTGCCTTCGCCGATCGCTACGGCATCGATCTGGATGCCGAACGGCAGCGGTTCTTCCTCCACCTGGATCCGCTCACCTGGGGATGACCGCGGTCACGCCACGGGTTTGATCAGCACGGCGGTGCCGTAGGCCGCTACCTCGCTCATGGTGCCCGCGATCTCGTTGCAGTCGAAGCGCATCGCGATGACCGCGTTCGCGCCGAACGACATCGCGTGCTGGCACATCCGCATGATCGCCTCGTGCCGGGACTGGTAGAGCAGTTGGGTGTACTCGGGGATCTCGCCGCCGCCCAGCGAACGGAAACCGGCGCTGAAGTTCGAGCCGAAGCTGCGGCTGCGCACGGTGAGTCCGGCGACCTCGCCGAACACCCGGATGACCTCCTGGCCGGGCACGTCGTTCATGGTGGAGACCAGGATCGGGAACTGCGGTCCGGGCGGCGGGGGCGGTGGATACGGCTGGGGTGGCTGCTGGTGCGCGGGATATTGCGGGTACGGCTGCGGCGGCTGGCTCATGTGCGGGATGCTACGGGCGGCGGCGAATCCCGCCGGGCCGAGGTGTGCGCGCCGGTCCGGAACCGCACCGACCGCCCGGTCCTGATCAGCCGGTAAATCGCGCTTCCGGGACCGCCACGCCGGAATTCGGGCTTTTCTGTTGAGCATTCGACCGACAGAATCTGGAGATATATGCAATGTTGTTATTGCGCAACGGCATTGAGAGGGAACCCACGGTGGCCGAGTAGGCACCGGTAAAAGGGGGTGCGGCGAGATCATGTCGTCGAACACGTCCGAGCCCGGCGGCCGACGCGCCCGCCCAGGCCGGATCCGGACCGGACGCGTCCCCACGTGGCCGGGGATGATCTCCGGCCAGGAGCCGCCGCCCCGCAGGGACCGGCATCGGGCGTCGCGCGATCGGCGCCGCGCTCGTCGCGGCCCACGCCGCGCTTGGCTGGTCGGCGGTGTCGGGCTGGCAGGCTCGCTCGCCGCCGCCGCGCTGGTCTTGGTCTACACCGACGCGGCCTCCGCGCCACGGCAATCGGCCACGGTTGCGGACCCGGTGCTGGGTGGCGGCCCCGGCTGTGAGCCGACTCGCGGCGGACAGTTGGTGCGCGGCAACGGCACCGGCTCGTTCGCATCCGGACCGGACGTGATCCTGGCATTCCAGCACGCCTATTACGTGACCCGTTCGGGAGCGGTCGCACGATCGCTGACAGTGCCGGACGCCGCGGTGCCGCCGGTCGCCGTGATCGACGCGGGCATCGCCTCCGTGCCCACCGGAACACAGCACTGCGTCATGATCACCCCCATGCTCGACGGTCGCTACGACGTGGTCATCACCGAGCTGCGCCCCGATTCCGCCAATCGCACCTATCGCCAATTCGTCACCGTGGCGACTACCGACGGCAAAGCCGCCATCATCAAAATCGCCGCGCCGAACTGAGTTCCGCCGATCTCCCGTTGCGGCGCTCGCGCGTGGAGAGTTTCGCTACGATGCCACTGCCGGGGTGGTCGATCGGCGCGAAATGCTTTGCATCTGCGGTCGATTCCAGGGGAGGTCGTCGGTGGTGTTCGCCCGGTGGTGTGTTCTTGCTGGAACGGCTTTTTCGATGCTGCTGGCGCTGTCGGTCGCGCCGTCGGCGGCGGAACCGGAACTTCCGGTGGTGGCGGAGCTTGTACCGCCGGAGCAGGACCCCTTCTATGGGCCGTCTGCCGAGCTGGTCGCGTCGAAGCGGCCCGGCGAGATCCTCGCCGCGCGACCGGTCATCATCGCGAACCAGCTCGGCGGGGCGCTGGACGCCGAGTCGTGGCAGGTATCCTACCGGTCCGGCAACAGCGCCGACCAGCCCATCGCCGCCGTCGCGACGTTGCTGAAACCCGCTGCGGGGAACGGCAAATTGGTGTCCCTGCACGCCGCCGAGGATTCCACCGGACTGTTCTGCGCACCGTCCTACACGGCGCGCCGGTCGGCGCAGGCCGGTTTGCTGGACGGCCAGATCGACCCGTTGCGCAGCGCCCCGGCGTTGCTGGCGCAGGGATGGACCGTCGTCGTGCCGGACCATCAAGGTCCGAACTCGGCCTTCGCTTACGGCCCGCTGGCCGCGCGGATCGCCTTGGACGGCATCCGCGCCGCGGAGCGTTTCGGTCCGCTGCACCTGCCGGGAACGGACACCGAGGTGGCGATGTGGGGATACTCGGGAGGGTCGATCCCCACGCTGCACGGCGCGGAATTGCGCAGTGCGTATGCGCCGGAGGTGAATCTCGTCGGCGTGGTCTCCGGCGGTACCGATGTAGACCTCGAAATTCTGTCTCGCGAGGCGAACAAGGGCCCCGGCGCCGGTCTGGTCGCGGCCGCCATCATCGGTCTCGCGCGCGAGGAACCCGAACTGGACGCCTACCTGCGGGCGAACGCCACACCGCGAGGACAGCAGTTGCTGACGGCGAAGGACCGCAGTTGCGTGCTGCACCAAGCCGCGCTGGAACCCTTCCTCGACATCGACAGCCTGGTGCACGGCGGCATACTGCACACGCCGGTCCTACGCGCGGTCTTCGACCGCACCAGGATGGGCAGATCGGTCCCCGACACCCCGGTCTTCCTCTACCACGCGACCGCCGACTGGCTCGTTCCGATCGGCCCCGCCGACGCGTTGGCCTCCACCTACTGCCGTGATCCCGCCGCGCGAGTCACCTACGTCCGCGACCATACGAGCGAACACCTGACCCTCAACACACTCGCCGAGAACAGTGTGGTCGCTTGGCTGCGCGACCGGTTCGCCGGAGTGCCGGTGGACGATTGCACCGTCACCGATGTGGGTTCCATCGCGCTCGGGCGGTGACTCCGGCGGCGATGCCGTGGCTCAGCATCGCCGGACCAGCCTGCGGGTCTCGGTGACTACGGCCGGTCGAATGCGCCATTCGCCAGGCCGGCGGCGACATGTCCCACTGACCGGGCGGCGCGGTCGGTCTGCCGCTGGGCGTCCTGATCGCGGCTGTGTTCTGGCCGGAGCAGATTCCCAAAGGCCGGTCGGTCGAGGAGATTCGACGCCGTATCGAAGGACGAAGACGGCGGCCGGCGCAACAGGGCAGAGCGTCAGATCAGCCCGGCGACCTTCTGACAGCGCCAGTCCAGGTAGTTGATCAGCGTCCAGAAGTCCTTGAACGCCGGGTTCGTGGTCTGTCCGTGGTGGTAGCGGTAGTAGATCTGCTGGGCGATGACGGCCAGGCGGAAGAGTCCGAAGACCTCGTAGAACGGCCAGTTCTCGGCCGAGCGACCGGTGCGCGCGCAGTAGTGTTCGACGATCTGCGCGCGGGTCAGCATGCCCGGCAGGTGGCTCGGCTGACGGCGGGAAGCGCGCATGACCTCGTCGTCGTCCGCCTGCACCCAGTAGGCCAGCGCCCCGCCGAGATCCATCAGCGGATCGCCCAGCGTCGCCATCTCCCAATCGAGCACGCCGACGATCGCGCCCGAGCCCGCGGGGTCCAGCACCAGATTGTCGAGCCGGAAGTCGTTGTGGATGACGGTGGTGGCGACGTCAGCGGGCTGGTTGGCATCGAGCCAGGCCATCACCGTGACGAAATCGGTGACATTGTCGGTGCGGGCGTTCACGAAGCGGCGTGACCAGCCCGCGACCTGGCGGCCGACATAGCCCGCGCCCTTGCCGATTCCGGTGAGCTCGGCGGCGACCGGGTCAACTTCGTGCAACTCGATCAAACAGTCGAAAGCCGTGGTGGACAATCGCCGCGCTTGGTCGGGGGACAGGCTCGTGCCCGCCGGGAGATCGCCACGCAGGATGGTGCCCGCCACGCGCTCCATCACGTAGAACTCGCTGCCGATCACCCCCGGATCGGCGCATCGGGCCACCATCCGCGGCACGTAGCGGTAGTGCGGGCGCAACCGCTGCTGCACCAGGAACTCGCGGCCCATATCGTGCGCGGAAGCCGCCTTGGTGCCGCCCGGCGGGCGGCGCAGGATCAAGTCACGATCCGGGTAGCGCAGCAGATACGTCAGATTGGACGCGCCGCCGGAGAATTGGCGCACCTCGGGCGGCTCGCTCAGTCCGGGTACCTGCTCGGCGAGCCAGGAATGCATCGCGTCGACGTCGAAGGCGTCTTCCGCGCGGACGGCGGCGGCGTCTGGAGCGCTCACCGGTCCGTTCCGTATTTGCGCAGCTCCTGACGGGCGATCACACCCAGGTGCACCTCGTCGGGACCGTCGGCGAAGCGCAGCGAACGAATGCCGGCGAATGCGCGCGCCAGCGGGAAATCGTCGGAAAGCCCTGCGCCGCCGTGCAACTGGATCGCCATGTCCAGCACCTCTTGGGTCATCCTCGGCACGACCGCCTTGATCTGGGAGACTTCGCTGCGCGCGCCGACGAGGCCCTTGGTGTCCAGCAGCCAGGCGGTGTGCAGGACGAGTAGCCGCGCCTGGTCGATCGCGACGCGGGCGTTGGCGATCCGCTCCCGGTTCCCGCCGAGGTTGGCCAGCGGCTTGCCGAACGCCGTGCGCGACAGCGCGCGACGGCACCCCAGTTCGAGCGCGCGCTCGGCCAGGCCGATGGCGCGCATGCAGTGGTGGATGCGGCCGGGACCGAGGCGGCCCTGGGCGATCTCGAAACCGCGCCCGGGCCCGGCGATCACGGCGTCCAGCGGAAGGCGCACGTCGGTGAAGGTGACCTCGCCGTGGCCGAACGGTTCGTCCAGGTAACCGAAGGTGCTGAGCATCCGTTCGACCCGCACGCCGGGCGTGTCCAGCGGCACCAGCACCATGGAGTGCCGCTGATACGGGTGCGCCTCTGGATCGGTCAGGCCCATGAAGATGACGAACGCGCAGTTCGGATGGCCGATACCGGTGCTCCACCACTTACGGCCGTTGAGCACGATCTCCTCGCCGTCCACCACGGCGGTCGCGGCCATGTTGGTCGCGTCCGAGGAGGCGACCTCGGGTTCGGTCATGCAGAACGCCGAACGGATGGTGCCCTCCAGCAGCGGTCGCAGCCACTGCTCCCGCTGTGCGGCGCTGCCGTAGTGCAGCAGGACCTCGGCGTTACCGGTATCGGGCGCGTTGCAGTTGAACACCTCCGAAGCCCAGCCGGAAGCCCCCATCGCCTCGGCCATCGGCGCGTACTCGACGTTGCTCAGGCCCGCGCCGAGTTCCGGATCGGGCAGGAAGAGGTTCCACAGACCCGCCGCCCGCGCCTTCTGCTTCAGCTCTTCGACCACGGGCGGGACCGCCCAGGGCGATTCCCGCAGGGCGGCGGCGTGCTCTTCGTCGCGCGGCTCGATCTCGTCGCGCACGAACTGCCGCACCTGGTCGGTGAGGCGGACGGCTCGGTCGGAATGCGTGAAATCCATACCCATCCTCGAGGCTCGCTGAGCATTGCTCAACTTCTGGTCGAGTTCATTGGTAGCATATTGTTGAGCATTGCTCAATAGAGGAGGGTGGATGACCGAGGTTGCCGTGGAGGCGGGCGGCCGCCGCTCGGCGGACGACCGGCGCAGACAACTGATCGGCATCGGTCTGGGCATGCTGATCGATCGCCCCTGGCACCAGATCACCGTCGACGCGGTCGCGCAGCAGGCGGGCATCTCGCGCGGGCTGCTCTTCCACTATTTCCCGACCAAGCAGGACTACTACGCGCAGCTCGTGCGCGCCGCGTCGCAGCGCTTCCTGCGCGGCACCGGTCCCGACCCGGACGCCGCCGACCCGCTGGCGTCGATGATCGCCAACTTCGTGAGTTACATGCGCAGGCGCAGTGGACCGCTGGTGGGACTGCTCCATGCCGCCGGGCAGGACCCGGTGCTCGAGTCGATCATGGAGCGGATGCACGACGAGCTGACCGATCGGGTGTTCGCCGCGCTCGGCAGGCCCGCGCGCTCGACCGCCGAGCGCCTGGTGGTGCGATCGTGGTGGGCCATGGCCGAGGACCTCACGGTGCAGTGGCTGTCCCGCGACGACGTGGACCAGGATCAGCTGGACCGGCTGCTGTTCGGCACGTTGTCCCGAATGCTCGACTCGGTGGAGGCCGAACGCTGAGCGGTTCGCGCTCCTTGGTCGTGCATCGAAATGCTCGCGGCACGACGGTCGGTACGGCAAGCGGCCGGCCCGGTGCCGCCGAGGGGCGAATCTCGACAGCACCGGCGTATCCGAACGCGCTGCGGGAGCGCACGCGCTGCCGCGAAGGGAAAGCGCGCCCCTCCAGCATAGAGCGATCAATGGTCTGGTGCGCGGTGGCGAGGAAGTGCCTGCGACCCGCGGGAAATCACCTGATGCCGCGTGTGTCGTGCGCGGCGCGCCGAATTGTTGGGTGAGATGGCAAATGAACAGTTTCGCCAGTAGCGGTGGATCGACTATGAATGAAACGTGCCGTTGCCATACGTGATCACTTGTCTGCCATCGACTCTCCCGTGCGGGGAGCGCTGATGGTCATCGAACATCCCATCGAGGACGAGGTCACACAGCTGGCGAGGCGGGTCGAGAAGGCCCGCGGACGGCTCGCCTACCAGTTCGATCCGGCGCTCACCGAGGCGCTCTCGGAGGACGAACTGCATGCCGAACGTGAGCTCGCCGAACGGATTCGCACCCAGGAGCGCGGACAGCGCTGGAAAGAGGCGCAGGCTGCCGCCGCGGCATCCGACCGCGCAAGGCAGACCACCGAAGCGATCGAGAAGGCCGACATGCGAGACCTCCTGCTCGCCCGCAAGGCGATTGCCGCGCAACGACGCGAATCCAGCCCGCACGCGAAACTGGCCTCGCTCTACCGGCATCGGTCCTGGTCGCTGCGCGCGCTGGCCGGTGTCGTCGCGGCGGGCATGCTGTGGTCGGCGGTCAACGTCCAGCACAACATCGCACCGGGCGGCGCGACCGATCCGCTGTACTGGTTCAGCTACCTGCTCGAAGGCATGATCAGCGTCTGCCTGATCATCATCATGATCGGCACCAACAAGGTCGCCGAGTGGGGTGTGGTGGACAACCGCCGTCAGGTCGCGACGGCGGAGGTCGCGCTGCTGGCACTGACGGTCAGCCTCAACACCTATCCGTATCTGCGCGCGGGCGCCTGGTACGACGCTGCCGTACATGCCATCGCACCGGTGATGATCGGTGTCGCGCTGCTCATTCACGACGCCGCGAGCGCTCGTTACGGCCTCGCCATCGCCAGGGCCACCGACCAGGTCCGTGACCTGCCCGATCCGGCCGAGCAGATCCGGCTCACGCTGCCCCGCTACCGGACGCCGGTCGTGCCCGAGGCGCCGGTCGTCCCGTACCAGCACGTGACTCCGGAGCCGCAGCCCGTCGTGGTGGCGCCCCCGGTGGAGGTCGTCGAGCAGGAGGCGGCCGAGGTCATCGAAACCAACGGTGCGCAGGTGGAATTCGAAGAGCAGCCCGAGGTCGTGGTGCAGGCCGAGAAGAAGCGGCCGTCGGCCGAGACTCCGCGCAAGCCGGTGCTGCCCGTGTCTCTCGAAGATCTCGACGCGATGGAAGCCGTCGAGACGCGTCCTACGACGCCGGTGCAGGTGGAGGACACCGACGTCACGATCGCCGCCAACGGCCACGCGCCCTCGACCAACGGCAAGAAGCTCGTCGCGAGCGAGCCTGTTGCGTCCGCACCGGTTTCGGCGGCCGAGTCCGAGGCCCGGCCTGCCGCGCGGGTGCCCGTCGAAGAGCCCGCCGCGAAGGTGGTCGTGCGGCAGACGCCCGCGACCAAGCCGCAGATCACGGTCTCCGAGGCGGAGGTTCCGACGGCCGAACTCCCGGCGGTCACCCGGCGTCCGTCGGTCGAAGTGAAGACCGACGGTCCGGCGCCGGAGCCCAAGAACGGCAAGGACGCTCCCAAGCCCGACATCGCGCAGTCGCCGACGGCCCGCACGCCGGACATCTACGACACCGGTTCATTCCGCGTCGCCGACATCCTCGAGCAGGAACTCGCCGAACTGCAGGCCGAACGCCGCCGCGCTCGCACCAGCAGGCAGCGTTCCGCCTCGACAGCGGGCCGCGAGTCCTAGCGAGCCCCGACTACGACGACGATGCCCGCCCGCGCACTACGCGCCGC
>NZ_JBHVDM010000040.1:0-61441 GCF_042802775.1 Nocardia sp. NPDC057455
TGGCCAGACCGATACCGCTCCCGCCGCCGGTGACGACGGCGACTCGATCCTGTAAGCGCTGCAACGTATCTCCTGTCGGATGTGCGGGTGTCACTGCGTGGCGAGGAAGACGTTCTTGGTCTCGGTGAAGGCGCGCGCCGCGTCCGGCCCGAGTTCGCGTCCCAGCCCGGATTGCTTGAAACCCCCGAACGGCGTCCAATACCGCACGGACGAATGCGAATTCACCGACAGATTGCCCGCCTCCACACCGCGGGCCACGCGCAGCGCCCGGCCGACGTCCCGGGTCCAGATCGAACCGGACAAGCCGTAATTCGTGTCGTTGGCGATGCGCAGCGCATCGGCCTCGTCCTCGAACGGAAGCACCGCGACCACCGGGCCGAACACCTCCTCGGTGAGCACCCGGTCGGTCGGAGCCCCGGGCAGCACCACCGTCGGTGGATACCAGAATCCCGGTCCATCGGGCGCGCTCCCGGTGAACGCGACCTCGGTGGACGGCTGCACGAACGCGGCGACGCGCTCCCGGTGCGCGGCCGAGATGAGCGGCCCCATCTCGGTGGACTCGTCGGACGGGTCACCGACCCGCACACCACGCACCGCCGGTTCCAGCAGTTCTAAGAAACGGTCGAATACGGTGCGCTGCACGAGTATTCGCGAGCGGGCGCAACAATCTTGCCCGGCGTTGTCGAAGACGCCGTAGGGCGCGGTCGCCGCCGCCTGTTCCAGATCGGCGTCGGCGAAGACGATGTTCGCGCTCTTGCCGCCCAATTCCAGCGTCACCCGCTTCACCTGCCGGGCGCAGCCCGCCATGATCTGCGTGCCGACCTCGGTGGAACCGGTGAACACCACCTTGCGCACGGCCGGATGGGTGACGAAGCGCTGCCCCACCACCGACCCCTTGCCGAGCAGCACCTGGAATACGCCCTCGGGCAGGCCCGCCTCGAGCGCGAGCTCACCGAGCCGCAGAGCGGTCAGTGGCGTAACCTCGGCGGGCTTCAGCACCACCGTGTTGCCCGCGGCGAGCGCGGGCGCGAAACCCCACGCCGCGATCGGCATCGGGAAGTTCCACGGCACGATGACCCCGACGACGCCGAGCGGTTCGTGGAAGGTGATGTCCACCCCTCCCGCGACCGGAATCTGTTCCCCCAGCAGACGTTCCGGCATTCCGGCCGCGTAGTGCAGGACATCGCGGACGTTACCCGCCTCCCAGCGCGCGTTGCCGATGGTGTGCCCGGAATTGACCACCTCGAGCCGGGCGAGGTGCTCCAGATCCGACTCGACCACCTCGGCGAACCGGCGCAGCAACCGTGCCCGGTCCCCCGGCGCCACCTCACGCCACGCGGCCGCGGCATGCTGCGCGCGGGCGATGGCCGCGTCGGTCTCCGCTTCCCCGACGAGCTCCACGGTGGTGACCACCTGTTCGGTCGCCGGGTTGACCACCTGCGCTGTCGTCACCGGTCACGCTCCCTTCCATAGGTATCCGCCGCCTCGACCAGTGCCCCGACCAACCGGCGATCGGTGGCGTCGGCCTCCGGATGCCACTGCACACCCACCAGGAACGACCCGTCGGTGGACTCCGCGGCCTCGATCGTGCCGTCGGCGGCGTACGCGGTGGCGGTCAGGCCCTCGGCCAGCCGATCGACGGCCTGGTGATGGTGGCAGTGCACCTTCACCTCCGGACCGGCCAGCCGCGCGACCCGGCTGCCCGCGATCGTCAGCACCCGGGTGGCGGTGAACCCGCCCTCGACGCCGGAGTGCTCGTCGTGACCGACGACGTCGGGCAGATGCGGGATCAACGTGCCGCCGAGCGCGACATTCGCCAGCTGCAGACCGCGGCACACCGCGAGAATCGGCAGGCCCGCGGCCCTGGCCAGCTCGAACAGACCGAACTCCGATTCGTCGCGGTCCGGCCGGGTGTAGCCGGGTATCCCGGCCGAAGGGCCACCGTAGCGAGCGGGATCGACGTCCGCGCCGCCGGTCAGCACCAGGCCGTCGAGCCGCCCTACCAGTTCGGGGCGCGCGACGCCCGCGGGCGGGAGCAACACCGGGATGCCGCCCGCGGCCGCCACCATCTCGACGTAGGCGTGCGGCAGGACCGCGCTCGGCAGATCCCACGCGTTGAACCGGGTCCGCTCCACATAGGTGGGCAGGCCGATCACGGGACGGGGTTCGGCGATCTCAGAGTCGTTCGAAACCACGGATACGCTCCCAGTCGGTGACCGCGGCGTCGTAGGCGTCCAGCTCGACCCGCGCCGCGTTGCGATAGTGCTCCACTACATCATCACCGAAGGCCGCGCGGGCCACCGTGCTGCCGGCGAACAGCTGGGCCGCTTCGCGCAGCGTATGCGGCACCCGGGGGCGCTCGGAGTGGTAGGCGTTGCCGTGGAACTCCGGCTCCAGCGGCAGCCGCCGATCGACGCCGTGCAGTCCCGCCGCGATCAGGGCGGCCACGGCCAGATACGGGTTCACGTCGCCGCCGGGCACGCGGTTCTCGAACCGCAGCGAATGGTCCTCGCCCACCACGCGGATGGCACAGGTGCGGTTGTCCCGGCCCCACGCGATCGCGGTCGGCGCGAAGCTGCCGGCGACGAATCGCTTGTAGGAGTTGATGTTGGGCGCCAGCAGGTAGGTGAACTCGCGCAGGCAGTCCAGCTGGCCCGCGATGAAGTGCCGCATCAGCGGCGACATGCCCTCCGCCCCGTCACCCGCGAAGACGGGCTCGCCCGCGTCATCGCGCAGGCTCAGGTGGATGTGGCACGAATTGCCCTCGCGCTCGTTGTATTTCGCCATGAATGTGAGGCTGCGCTGTTCCTGGGCCGCGATCTCCTTCGCGCCCGTCTTGTAGATGCTGTGGTTGTCGCAGGTGATCAGGGCCTCGTCGTACCGGAAGGCGATCTCGTGCTGGCCGGGGTTGCATTCGCCCTTGGCCGACTCGACGTACATACCGGCGCCGTCCATCTCCTTGCGAATGCGACGCAGCAACGGTTCGATCCGCCCGGTGCCGAGCATCGAGTAGTCCACGTTGTACTGGTTGGCCGGCGTCAGCCCGCGATACCCGGCGTTCCACGCCGCCTCGTAGCTGTCGTCGAACACCAAAAACTCGAGTTCGGTACCGACGAACGCGTGCAGGCCGCGCTCGGCCAACCGGTCCAGCTGCTTGCGCAGCACCTGCCGCGGCGAGGCGGGCACGGGCCGCCCCTGCGGCACCGCGTGCTCGACGTCGCACAGCACCAGCGCCGTGCCCGGCCACCACGGCGCCGTCCGCAACGTGCGCAGATCCGGCCGCAGCACGACGTCGCCGTACCCGGTCTCCCAGGACGACAGCGCGTAGCCGTCGACGGTCGTCATGTCGACATCCACCGCGAGCAGATACCCGCACGCCTCGGTGGCGTGCTCGACCACCTCGTCCAGGAAGTAGCGTGCCGCGCAACGCTTTCCCTGCAGTCGCCCCTGCATATCGGTCATGGCGACCAGCACCGTGTCGATCTCGCCCGTGTCGACCCGGTCCCGCAATTGCGCCACACTCAGCATCCCGCTACGCATCCACGACCCCTCTCGGCACCAACCGTGCTCACGCTAGAGCAAAACGGACACCTTTGTGAGGCGACACCCGAATCACGTCCGCACGGCGGCCCGGTGCACGATCAGGCCAGCTCAGCGGCACTGCTGGTGTGCGAGCGGAGGTCAGGACAAGGGATTGCGGAGGGCGGAGGAAAGGACTGGCAGGCGGCGCGGACGGGGACGCGCCCGCACCGGCGGGCGCGCAGCGCGGATCGGCCGTCCGAGCCACATGCGGGCGAGCAGGGCCGCGAAACGCAGGTGACCGCTCAGCGCCGGACCGGCAAAGGCGAGCGACCACCGGGTCTGCGTACCGGCCGCGGGCAGCTCGTGGCCGGCGAAGCGACCGGCGAGCCAATCGACCATGACCGGCAGCGCCAGGAACTGCAACAACAGGTGGGTGCTGAGCCGATCGCGCAGGTAGCGCACGTGGACGCCCGCGTCGACGTAGCGCGCGACGTGACCGTCCACGTCGGCGACCGCGATCACCTCGTCGTGCACGCCTTGCAGCACGAGCATGGGCATGGCGGGCGCCCGGCGGCCGGGGTGGATGTCGTCGAGAATCCGCTGCAACCCGTCCTGCGCGATCATAGCGGCGAGCCCAGCGCCGCTGTGTTTGTCGATATCGCGCCGGGCGAACCGATACAGCAGCGGAAACGTCGCGGTGGTCTCGGTTTCGGCCAGCCAGCCCAGATACCGTGCGTCCAGGTGAGCGCGCAGCATGCGGTCCAGTTCCGGGTACCCGCGGCGCAGTCCGGCGGTGAAGACGGCCGCGAACCCCGCGAAGAGCGTGCCGTTGAGCCGAACGAACGCGGCCGCCGGATCACCCACCGGCGACCCGGCGACCGCGCCGACGACATGTAGCTCGGGCGCGTACTCGGCGGCCGCCTCCGCGGCCCATGCGGTGGCCAGGCCCCCGCCCGAATATCCCCAGAGCGCGACGGGTGTAGCCGGATCCGCTCCCGGCGGGAGGAAGGTGAGCGCGGCGCGGACCGCGTCCAGCGCGCGATACCCCGGCTCCCTGGCCACGCCGAACCGGCCGGCCGTTCCGCCGTGATCCGGAACCGACACCGCCCAGCCCCGCTCCAGCGCGCTGGCGATCAGCGGCAATTCGAGCTGCGGAATGGATCCCGCCGCCCGCGCTCCGCGCCGAAGCGAGTAGGAGGGCAGACATTTCGAGGCGACGGCGTCGATCGCGCACTGGAACGAGACCAGCGGGCGGGGCTCGGCCGGATCCACGCCCCACGGCAGCAGCACCGTGGTCACCGCGACCTCGGGCACGCCATGCAGATCGCAGGTGCGATAGAGCAACTGCCAAGCCGAGATACGCTGGGGCACGATACCGAAGAATCCGATCTCCACCGCGCGTGTGCGGACGATCGCGCCGGGACGCAAGCGCCCGACCGCGGGCGGTGGGACGTAGAACGGATCGTCTTCGGGCAACATCGGCCGATGCGAGAAAGCCACCGGATCCGGCGGCACCGGGCCGCCGTCCCACTCGAGCCCCACACTCATCCGGATCTTCCTTTCCGACGGCACGGCCGTGATAGTGGGCGCGCCGTGCCGACGACAGCGCGAGTTGCCCGTATTCCACCCAATCAATGTCGTGGCCGGAAAAGAATTGGCTCGGACGCCAATCAAGCGCTCGCGATTTCTCGCGCCGATGCAGTGACAGCGTGGCTCACAGGCTGCCGGTGCCACCGATCATCCACGGATTGAAGGTGCATTCCAGCGACGAATGCGCGACCGGATCCAGCGCGTGCAGCACGATCGAAGCCGCCCGGGGGGAATACATCATCGTCAGGTGATCGGACATATCCTGCTCGCACCCGTCCTGCAGTGTGACGTTGTCCACCGTCGCGTCCGGACCCGCCTGCAGGAATGTCCACTGAAAAGGGTTGGTGACCTCGTCGTGCCGGGAACCGACCGCCGTGTAGGCGACGCCGGCCACCGTGTCGCCTTGCGCGTTCAGGCCGGAGTAGAACGACGAGCCCACCGCCTGCTGGATATTGGCGATGCCGACCAGCGGTTCGTAGAACCCGAGAATGTCGACGCCCAAGTTGTTGATGATCCGGCCCAGCGTCGCGATGCCCATGAGGGAGGTGCCGTGGTGGGTGGCGCCCAGACTCACCAGCTTGCCCACTTTGCCCTGACCGCCTTCGAATTTCAGATAGTGGTTGGCGACCGTGCCGCCCTGGGAATGTCCGACGATATCGACGGCCTGCGCACCGGTCGCGGCCAGCACGCGATCGATGAAGTCCCGCAACTGCGCCGACGAATCCTCCATTCGCCCCACGCCGAAACGCCCGGGCAGGATCGGTCCGAGTCCGCCGCCCTGCATCAAGCCGGATCGCCCGAAATTGAAAGCGAACACGCAGAATCCGGCGCGCCCCAGCCGCGGCGACAGGGAGGCGAAGGTGTCGTAGGCGTTGAGCCAGGTGCCGTGCAACAACACCACCGGACGCGGGTGTTCGGCCGACGGCGTGCAGTTCCAGCGGTTGGCGCCGGGCGGGGCCGCGTCGGGATGAGTAAGCCCGTAACCGAACGCGGCCAGATACGCCGACATCTCCGGGCCTTCGCCGGAGGCATCGGAAGCGACGCTGGTCGCCCATCCCGACGAACTGCCGGTGTCCACGATCGCGCGCGGCTGCCTGCCGTCCGGAGCGGGGTTCAGGTCCGCGCTGATGTAATCGGCGAGTGCCTGCGTTGTGGGTTCGATCTCCTCTTGCGCGTGCGCCACCCCGCCCCCGAGTGCGGTCGCCATCGCCACCCCCGCGATCACCGCGGCCCCGAGAATCGCCTGCCGAGCGTTGTGCATCATTGCCACCATCGAGTTCACTTCCATTCGCACCGAACGAGCGCGACCCGGCGGTGCGGTGAGCACCGTCGCCGAATGTATCCCGCGCCACATTCGAAGCGAATTGTGATCGGGGCCATATCTACGAGCCGCTTTCCGAATGTAGGGCGCACTCCGGACCGATGTCACTGCACCTCGAGGAGAACATTGCATCCGGAATATTGGCGTGCGAGCCAAAATTCGGGCGACGGCGCGCGAGGCCTTGCCGCGGTTTGTGTGGTCGGAAACAATCGGCCCATGTCCGTCGTGTTGTCCCCGGTGGCCGGAGACGTCCCGCTTGTCGCCCGGTTGCTGACTCGCTGGCCGCAGATCGCCGAGCGCATGCTCGCCGCGGGCCTCGGCACCACCCCTCCGGCCGCCGACCTGCCGGAGGGCCACTTCACGGCCGAGGTGCTTCCGGCGATCTACGCTTGCGGTCGCGCGGTGCTCCAGGCGATCGGCGAACAGCGCAGCTTCACCCAGGCCGAGGTCGCGACGTTCGTCGCTCCGGTAGCCGAGCGGCACGCCGAGGACCGGTTTCCCTTGCCCGTGCTGATCGAGGCCATCCACGGTTCGGCGCAGTCGGTGCTCCAGGAGGCGGCCTCGCTGGCCTCCCGCGAAGAACTCGACGAACTGGTCCTGGTCGGCAGCAGGCTGCTCGACCTGCTCATGCAGATCAACATCACGGTGGTGGAGGCGTACACCGAGGTCGAGCAATCCATCTACAACGCCGAACGGGAGGCGCGCCGCGCGCTGTGCTCCGCGCTGCTGCACGGGTTGCCCGCCGCGGAGCTGGCGGCGCGGGCGGACACCGCGCTGGCCGAGCACTACACGGTGCTCGCGATCCACATTCGGCACCACGACCAGCCGAGCACGGTCGCGACACTCGTCGGGCGGCGGCGCATCCGGCTGCTGCACCGGGCCTTGGACGCCCTCGCGGGCACCACGACACTGGCCACTTTCGACGGCTGGACCGGAATCGCGTTGCTGCCCAGCGCTTCCGACACCGAACTCGACGAGACGCGCTACCACCGGCTGGCCGCGGAACTGACCGAACACCTCGGGGCTCCGGTGTTCCTCGCCGAATACGCGTCCGTGCCGCGAGAAGCCATCGCGCGGACCGCGAAGGAAGCCACCGACCTCGCCGAACTCGCGCGGCTGCTCGGCAGGCCTGCGGGCGTCTATCGGCTCGACGACCTGCTGCTGGAGTATCAGCTCACCAGACCGGGTACCGCGCGCGCACGGCTGGCCGAGCGCATCGCCCCCATTCTGGACAGTCCACACCTGCTCGAGGCGCTCGACGCGCACCTGCGCCACGGCTCCGACCGCAAGGCCGCGGCCGCCGAGATCCACGTGCACCCCAACACCTTCAGCTATCGCTTGCGCCGGGTCGCCGAACTCACCGGCATCGATCCCACCGATCCGCACGACTCGCGGCTACTGGCGGCCGCACTGACGATTCAGCGCCTGTATCCCGTCCGGCCGGCCGGTGAGGGCAAGTCCTAGACGGGAAACTCGCTCGCACCGCGCGCCGGTCGTGGCTACCGTCCGACGCATGGCAGACGAGCACGACTCGATCGAGACGGGCGGCTACCTGCTGACCGGTCGATCGCTGAGCGAATACCGGGCGATGTTCGCGCTCACCGACGACGACCTGCGCGGCGACATCCTCGACTGCCCCGGTGGCGCCGCGAGCTTCGCGGTGGAGGCGGCCGCGCTCGGCGCGCGAGTGGTCGCGGTGGATCCGGTCTATCGCATGCCCGCCGCGGAGCTGATCGCCCTGGCCGCCACGGAACTCGAGCACGGCGCGTCCCACACGGCAGCCGACGCGGACCGCTACCTCTGGGATTTCTACGGCGATCTCGACGGCCATCGGGACGTGCGGAGAGCCGCCGCGGCGCGGTTCGCCGAGGATCTGCACGACAACCCCCGGCGCTACCGCTTCGGCATCCTGCCCGCCCTCGACTTCCCCGATCGCGCCTTCGACCTGGTGCTGAGCTCGCATCTGCTGTTCACTTACGCCGACCGGCTGAATTTCGATTTCCATCTGGCGGCATTGCGGGAACTGGCGCGGCTGAGCCGTGGCGAGGTCCGGGTGTTCCCACTCGTCGATCATGCGGGCGGGCCGCTGGACGACTTGCTCGATCGCCTACGAAAGGCGTTGCACGCCGCCGGAATTCGATCGGACATCGCCGACGTGGATTTCGAGTTCCAGCGCGGGGCACGCTCGATGCTGCGCTTGATCGTGAGTTGACCTCGGGCCTGATCACACCGCTTCCGCTCCTCGTCTGCGCTCTCGCGGCGCCTCCGCGCGACACCGGCCCTGACGAAACCACCTGATTCGCATTCACCCCGCACGAACCGCACCCGGCATGGCTCAATGTGGCGAATCTGTGTTAACTTAACCGTGAATGGCAGTTAACTTAACTGATCGGAGAGGGCTATGAGGTCCGCCGTCATCGTCGATGTCGTCCGTACACCGTCCGGTAAGGGCAAGGCAGGCGGGGGCCTGTCGGAGGTGCATCCGGCCACCCTGCTGGCGGGCGTGCTCGCCGAACTCGTCGCCCGCAACGACCTCGATCCCGCCCTGGTGGACGACGTGGTCGGCGGGTGCGTCACGCAGAGCGGGGAGCAGGCGTTCAACATCAGCAGGACCGCCGCGTTGGCCGCCGGGTTCCCCGAGTCGGTGCCCGCCACCACGGTGGACCGGCAATGCGGATCCAGCCAGCAGGCCGCGCACTTCGCGGCGCAGGGCGTCATCGCGGGCGCCTACGACATCGCTATCGCCTGCGGTGTGGAGTCGATGAGCCGCGCACCGATGTTCTCCAACGGCCAGGGCAAGGATGCCAACCGCGGCCCGCTCGCGCACCGCTACCCGGAAGGCTTGATCCAGCAGGGCATCGCGGCCGAGGTGATCAGCGCGCGGTGGAAGTTCGATCGCGCCGCGCTCGACGAGTTCGCGGCCCGCTCGCATCGGCTCGCCGCCGAGACCGCGGCGGCGGGCGGTTTCGGCAACGAACTGGTCGCGGCGGGCACGCTGACGGCCGACGAGACCATCCGGCCCGCCACAACCGGTGAAAGCCTCGCGAAGCTGCGGCCTGCCTTCGTCGACGATCAGTACACAGCGCGCTTCCCCGAGATCGAGTGGTCGATCACCCCGGGCAACTCCTCCCCCCTGACCGACGGCGCCTCCGCCGCGCTGATCATGAGCGAGGAGGCGGCGACGAAACTGGGCTTGCGCCCGCGCGCCCGATTCCACTCGTTCTCCGTGGTGGGCGACGATCCCCTGCTCATGCTCACCGCCGTCATCCCGGCCACGCGCAAGGTGCTGGAGCGCGCCGGACTGAGTATCGATGACATCGACGCCTACGAGGTGAACGAAGCGTTCGCGCCCGTGCCGCTGGTCTGGCAGCAGGAGCTGAACGCCGATCCGGACAAGCTGAACCCCCGCGGCGGCGCGATCGCCCTCGGCCACCCGCTGGGCGCCTCCGGCACCCGCATCCTGTCGACGCTGGTCAACCACCTGGAGCAGACCGGAGGTCGCTACGGCCTGCAGACGATGTGCGAGGCGGGTGGCCTGGCCAACGCGACGATCATCGAACGCCTCCGATGAGCGACCGCACCGCACTGGTCACCGGCGGGTCCCGCGGCATCGGCGCCGAGGTGGCGCGCCGCTTGGCGGGCGAGGGTTATCGGCTGACTCTTGCCGCGCGCACGCCCGACACTCTCGAACAGACCGCGGCCCGCCTGCGCGAGGAGACGGGCGCCGACGTGCACACAGCGGTCGCACAGATGACCGACCTCGATCAGGTGCGCGCCCTGGTACAGGCACACGAGGAACGCTTCGGTGGGATGAATGTGCTGGTCATGAGCGCGGGCACCGGCACGGCCGGTGCCGTGGCCGACCTGCCGGCGAAGGCGTACGAGCGCATGCTCGACGTGAATTTCCGGGCGCCGTTGACCCTGATCCAGGCGGCGCTTCCGCTGCTGCGCAAGAGCGCGAGCACCGACCGCGAGCGCGGCGCGAAGATCGTCGCACTCGCGTCGATCACCGGCGTCGCCGGGGAAGCGGGCCTCGCCGCGTACGGCGCCACCAAAGCGGCGCTCATCTCGCTGTGCGAGACGGTTTCGCTGGAGGAGTCCGGGAACGGCGTCAGTGCGACGGCGCTGTCTCCCGGCTACGTCGACACCGACATGACCGCGTGGAAGCGGGACGTACTCGACCGGTCCACCATGCTCACCACTGGTGACATCGCCGAGATGGCGCTGGCGATCACCCGGTTGTCCCGCAACGCGGTGGTGCCGAACATCGTGCTCTCTCGCGCCGGTGACCAGCTGTGGCGCGCTTGAGCACCGTTACCCGACAGCGACCGAAAGCGCGGATCGGTCATCATAAGTGCAGCGCGAATCCGCGTTCGGTGAATTCTTATTCGGGCCGGAAAATTCGACGCTGAATATTCCGACGCGACTGTGGCGACAACAGATGTTCGCCGATCGGCATTCAATGCCGAGAAATAGCCCGGCGCCTACCCGAACTCAGTGGTAGGCGCCGGTGGCGCATCAGAGGTAGGCGCCGCACACAGGCCAGGCACCCGGACCCTGGGTCGCGAGCACGTTCTCGGCGACGCGGATCTGCTCTTCGCGGCTGGCGTTGGAGGGGTTGCCGGAGCCACCGTTGGCCTCCCAGGTGCTCTGGGTGAACTGGAGGCCGCCCGAGAAGCCGTTACCGGTGTTGGTGGACCAGTTGCCACTACTCTCGCACTGCGCGACGGCGTCCCAGTTGTGGGCCGACGCGGTAGCGGTCGAGAGGCCGAACGGCACGGCGACGAAGGCGCCGATGGCCGCGGTGAAGCCGAGAACACGAGTGGTGAATTTACGGTTATGCGACATGAGATTTCCCGCCTGCGCCCACCGGCTCGGCCAATATCGCCGCGCCCCTGTCCCCAGGAAGGTTGTGGACACTCGAACCGCGGGACAGGGTTTCCGGCGTTCTGCGATTCGAGCTCGATCTCGGTGTTGCCCCGAGCCGTCACCGACGTTAGCGGAGATATCGCGGCAGATCACGTTCGAATAACGTGCGAACAGTTTTGACCTCTAGTCGAGACTCCGCGCCATCACCCCAGGTCGGTTGCGGGAAACTTAGCCATACCGTACGCCTGTTATGCTTCCGTTATGTGTTCGAGATCACCGTTTGATAGTGAAACGAGTCGCATTTTCCCAGGTCCACGACTTGCGGTAGTAGGCAGAACACCACCGTTGGGCGCCCCGATACGCCTTCAGCGACCGACCCGTTATCTTCCGTATCGAAAAGCCACTGTCCCGCCCCCATGCTCGACGCGGACCGTGCCGCGACCTCGGCGCGGGACATCGGCACACGCCACCGCGGCCGCACCGACGAAGCCGGGTGCACTCACGCCGACGCGGCGAAACGGCGCGGACCAGGCATTACAGCCGATGGGCCGCGGAGACGAGGGCGCCTCGACCCCCGCGGCGCCCGCCGACGAACACACCACGGCCCCTACCGTCCCACGGCTGCGTCCCCGCAGGTAACGACTCGGACTACTTCCCGTGCGCCCGCAATTGATAGAGCCCCTCGGTTTCCGCGACGACCACGCCGTCGACATCGGTCACCACCGCCCGCAACGTGAAGTCGGCCTTGCCGTTCGCGGCCGCCTCGGCGGTGACGCGCGCGATCTCCTCCGCCGACAACGTCGCCTCCGCCCGCACATCGGTCTTGGCCGGCTTGCGGAAGAAGACGTGCAGATCCTTCACCAGCGGATAGAACGCCGAGTTGTCGAAGGTCGCGATCGCGATCGCGCCGCCGAGGATCTCGGCCACGGTGAACAGCACACCGGCGTACATCACGCCGAAGTGGTTGCCGTTGCCCTCGACGGGCACCGACGTCGCCGCGAAACCGCGGCGCACCTCCACCGCCTGCACACCCATCTTGTGCGCGATCGGAATAGTGAATTCCAGTGCCCCGTTGACGATGTCCTCGAACGGAGGAGTCTCGACGTCGCTCATCGCAATCGTCCCTTCACGCGGGAGGTGGCCGGCACCTCGCTGTCTCTGCTTCGGCCACCTCGGTGGACCTCACCGAAGCGTAAGCCCCCGGGTTCGCGCACCGACAGGGTGTTGGCCGTTTGCCAACACCGTTGGCCACACCGCTCAGAGGCTGCGAGCGATGATCTCCTTCATGATCTCGTTGGTGCCGCCGTAGATCTTCTGCACCCGGTTGTCGGTCCACATCCGCGAGATCGGGTATTCGCTCATGTAGCCGTATCCGCCGTGCAGCTGCAGGCATTCGTCGGCGACGGACGCGGCGCGGTCGGTGGTCCACCACTTGGCCATGGCGACGGTCGGGATGTCCAATTCGCCCCGCAGATGCCGCACGATGCAGTCGTCCAGGAAGACCCTGGCCACCCTGGCCTCGGTGGCCACCTCGGCGAGCTTGAATTTGGTGTTCTGGAACGCGAACACCGGCTTGCCGAAGGCGTGCCGCTCCTTGGTGTAGCGCAGCGTCACCTCGAGGGCGGCCTCCATCGCGGCCACCGATCCCACGGCGATGATCAGCCGCTCCTGTGGAAGCTGCTGCATCAGCTGGATGAAGCCCTGTCCCTCTTGGGTGCCGAGCAGGTTCGCCACCGGGATGCGCACGTCCTCGAAGAACAGCTCGGAAGTGTCCTGCCCCTTCTGGCCGACCTTGTCCAGCACGCGGCCGCGCCGGAAGCCCGGCCGGTCGGCTTCGACCAAGATCAGCGAGATGCCGCTGGCGCCCGCGCTGGTGTCGGTCTTGGCGACGACGATGATGAGATCGGCCTGGCTGCCGTTCGTGATGAAGGTCTTCGAGCCGTTCACCACGTATTCGTCGCCGTCACGAATCGCCTTGGTCTTCACATTCTGCAGGTCCGAGCCGGTGCCGGGCTCGGTCATGGCGATCGCGCCGACGACCTCACCGCTGGCCATCTTCGGTAGCCACTGCCGCTTCTGCTCCTCGGTGCCGTAGTGCAGCAGATAGTGCGCGACGATGCCGCTGTGCAAGGTGGCGCCCCAGGCGGTGTCGAACGCCTTGGCCTGCTCCTCGATGAGCACGGCCTCGTGCGCGAAGGTGCCGCCGCCACCGCCGTACTCCTCCGGGATCGACGCGCACAGCAGGCCGAGCGCCCCGGCCTTCGTCCAGAAGTCACGGTCGACGTGGTGCTGCTCGATGAACTTGTCGATGTTCGGCGTCAACTCCTTCGCGAAGAACGAGCGGGCGAGCTCGCGCAGGGCGTCCAGGTCGTCATCGAGCCAGGCGGACCGGTAGGTCGTCGTCATCGGGGTGTCCTCGCGAAAGTCTGATACCGATAGTTACGGGTACAGTGTGTACCACTAGACCGCCGGGTACAAGGTGTACCACCAGATCGACCCGGCCGATACGCTGAGCACCGTGGCACGACAACCTTGGGTGGACACCGCCGACGCGCGACGTTCTACCAGCAATCGGCCCGGCCGCGACGAACGCCGCCGCGCCATCGTGCAAGCCGCGATCGCGGCGATCGAGGAGGACGGCCCGCACGCGCTCACCGGCCGGATCGCCGATCGCGCCGGGTTGGCCCGGACACACGTCTACCGGCACTTCGCCAGCAAAGAGGAACTCGACTTGGCGGTCGCCCGGCACGCGCATCACGATCTGACCGAACGGATTCGCGCGCAGTTGGCCGTGCACGGCACACCGCTGGACATCATCCGCGCGCCGTTGGCCCAGCACGTGCGGTGGGCCGCCGAACATCCCAATCTCTATCGCTTCCTGGTCGGTCGCGACTACCGGCGCGGCCGCAACGAGCCGCGCGTCGGCGGGAGCGCTTTCGCCGCCGAGATCTCCGCGGCGGCGGCGCGCTACCTGCCGGAATTCGGGGTCGACCCGCTGGCCGCGGACCGGGTGGTGGTCGCACTGCTCGGCTTGGTCGACGCCTCGGTGCGCTGGTGGTTGGAGCACCACGACACCACCGAGATCGCCCTCGTCGACCGCCTGACCACCGAATGCTGGCTGCTCATCGACAACCGGCTGCGCGATCTCGGCATCGCGATCGACCCGCGAGAACCGCTGCCCGCCCATTGAATCGGCAGGCTCGGCAAGATCGGCGGGTCACCTCGAGGCAGGAACCACTTCACGCGTGATGGCGTGCGTGAAATCGGGGAGATCGCCGGGGTTGCGTGAGGTGAGCAGCGTCCAGCCGTCCTCGGTGGAGCGGACCGCCGCTTCGTCGACCCACTCGCCGCCCGCGTTGACGATGTCGACGCGAAGCGAGAAGTACGAGGTCAGCGTCTTACCCTGCACCAGTTCGGCGTTCACCAGCAGCCAGGGCCCGTGGCAGATCGCGGCGATCGGCTTGCCCGCACCCGCGAACTCCTTGGCCAATTCGATCGCGCGGTCGGTGACCCGCAGCTTGTCCGCGTTCACCGTGCCGCCGGGCACGACGAGCACGTCGAAATCGTCCACGGAGACTTCGTGTAGCGACGTATCCGGTTGCACGACGGCGTCTTTCTCCGTGTCGTGCTGATACGTCTGCACCTCTTCCCGCTTCGGCGCGGCATGGGTGACCTGCGCGCCGCGCTTGCGTAGTTCGTCGCGCGGCACCAACAGCTCGTCCCGCTCCACTCCCGTGTTCGCGGTGATGATCAGCACACGCGTTCCATCCAGCTGGCCGGTCATGAGCGACTCTCCTTTCGCCTCGGGTCGGTCCTCTATTCGGCATGCCGCGCGAAGGCCGGGCTAAACCTCGCCGCGGCCGCCGTCCGCGGCGTCGCCGGGCGGGAACATCGTGCTGGACAGATGTTCCTGCGCCAGCCTGCGCAGCGCGGCGAGCATGGTGTCGCCCAGAATCGTTCCGACGATCGCGGTTTCGGTCATCCGTTCCAGGCCGGGTTCGTCGCGGACCAGGGCGATGTCGGTGGCCGCGATGGCTTCGCTGGCGCCCGCGTAGTCGTCCATCGCGGCGACCACGTCGTCATGGCCGAGCAGACGCAGGGCGGCGCAGACGTCTACCAGGGTGCCGCGCGCCGGGCTGTCGTCGTCGATCTGCCAGCCGCGCCGATCCAGCAGTGCCGCCACGTCCTTCGCGGCGGCCTCCTGTCGCGCGTCACCGACCTGCGACCTCCGCCCGCCCAGCGCGTATTGCACATGGCCGAGCGAGTCCCGCGCCGACAGACTGCCACTGTCCAGCGCCGCGAGCAGTTCTTTCGCCGCTTCGATGGACACGCCGCCGATGTCCACCAGCGCCCGGATCAGTCGCAGCCTGCCCACGTGGGCATCGCTGTATTCGGCCTGATTGCGATGGGTTCGCACACCGGAGGGCAACAGCCCCTCGCGCACGTAGTACTTGATCGTCGCGGAAGGGACACCGCTGACGCGGCTGAGCTCGGCGATCCGCATCGGACTCCTCGGACTGGGTCGGCTTCTTGACAGTAGATAGTACAGCTATCCATAATTTAAACTGATAGTGCAACTATCGATAGTTACAGTTCTCGAAAGGTCTACCTGTCGTGACCGCCCTCTTCCAGCGTCTTCCCGCACTCTCCTGGCATCGGCCCCTGATGCTGCTCGCCGTGGCGATGGCACTCCTGGTCATCTGGTCGATCGGGGGCATGATCGTCGATGACCGCACCCTGACCGGCCTGCCGATCTGGGCCAAATCCGCGAAGTTCGCCCTTTCCGTGCTGATCTACGCCGTGACCTGGGCGTGGCTGTTCGCCCAGCTCACTCGATGGCGGCGAATCGCCTGGTGGGCGGGGACGGTCGCGGCGCTCGGCCTGGCGGTGGAACTCATCGTCATCACCACCCAGATCGTGCGGGGGACGACCAGTCACTTCAATTTCACGACGCCGTTGAACGCGGCGCTGTGGGAGGTCATGGGGTCGTCCATCGTGGTGGTCTGGATCGCCACCCTGATCGCGTCGGCGGCGCTGTTCGCCGACCCGGCAACCGACCCCGCGCGCAACGCGGCGATCCGATCCGGCGCCGTGCTCTCGCTCGCGGGCGCCGCACTGGGAATGCTGATGGTGCCGCCGACGCCCGAGCAGCGAGCGACGGGCGGCGCGATCAGCGGCGCCCACACCGTCGGGCTTTCCGACGGCGGGCCCGGGTTGCCCCTCCTCGGCTGGAGCACGGCCGGCGGCGATCTGCGCGTCCCGCATTTCCTCGGCATGCACGCGTTGCAGGTTCTTCCCCTGATACTGCTCGTCGTCGAGTACGGGTCCCGGCGAATCCCGGCCTTGCGCTCGGCGCAGACCAGGCGAACGCTCGTGGTGATCGCCGCGGCGACCTACACCGCGCTGCTCACGGTGCTGACCTGGCAGGCGCTGCGCGGGCAGTCGGTGGTCCATCCCGACGCGGCCACCCTTGCCGCGTTCGCCGCGATCGCGCTCGCCGCGGCGGTGATCACGGCCGTCGCGATGCGATCGAAAGATGTTGTGGCGCGGCACTTCCCGGTAGGAGCGAGCCGATGACGCAACTGCTCTTCGACCTCACCTTCTGGTTCGCGGCGCCGTTCTGGGCACTGATGATCCTCGCGCCCAAATGGCGGCGAACCGCCGCCCTCGTCACCTCACCGCTCATCTGCCTTCCTCCCCTGCTCATCTATGCGGCACTGGTCGCGCCCGAGTTCGGCGCATTCGCCGCGGCGCTGATCCGCCCGGAGCTGTCCGGGCTCAGGACAGTACTCGGGGAAAGTTCCGGAGCCGCGGCGGCATGGGCACACTTCGTGGCCTTCGACCTGTTCCTCGGGCGCTGGATCTTCCTGGACAGCCGCACCCGCGGTCTTCCATCACTGCTGATCAGCCCGCTACTCGCGCTCACCATCCTGTTCGCGCCGCTCGGCGTCCTGCTCTTCCTGCTCATCCGGCTCACCACCACCCCGGCCCCCGGCCGGACTGTCGCCATGGAGGCGTGATGGAAACCCTCATCGTTCTGCTCACCACCCTGCTCGCATCGCGCACGGCGGGCGCCCTCGGCGCGCGCCGGTTCGCCGCCTGGCCCACCTGCGCCGCCTACGCCCTCGGCGTGATGCTGATCATGACCGGCACAACGCATTTCCTGCCGGAGGCATTCGCGGACTCGCCCGTTCCCACCCACGCCGATCTGCTCCCGATGGTGCCGCCGTTCGCCCCGTTTCCCGGCGCGATGGTCTACCTGACCGGTGTCCTGGAGCTGCTCGGCGCGGCCGGCCTGTTCCTCGCGCGCACCCGCCGGGCCGCGGGGCTCGGGCTCACCGCCCTGTTCGTCGTGCTGCTGCCCGCCAACATCTACGCGGCCGTCTCCGACATCCCGTTCAACGGCGCACCCGCGACGCCGCTGTGGGCACGCATCCCGGAGCAGGCGCTGTACATCGGCGTGGCGCTGTGGGCGGCCGGTGTCCTGCGGACCACCCGACGAGGCGACCGTGACCAGAGCTCTCGAGCGGGAACGCTCCGGAGCGTGCCGTGACCTGACGAGGCAGCGACATTTCTCTGCGGACAATCGGTTCCATCGACACGACACCCGAAAACGTTGATCTCATTGATGTTCGACGCCATGATTGCCGAGAAACGTTCCGGTACAGGGAGTGCCGTCGGCGCAGATGGGTACAACAGAATAGTGAGTGCTTCTAAGTATTTGGGCGCGCTCGCCAGCGCGCTGGCGACCGTTGTCGCAGTATCCGTCTTCGCCGTTCGACCTGCCGCGGCCGAGCCGGTGCGCGCACACGTGGTCGGACAGGTTCCTCTCGGCGGCTCGGCCTCGCAGATCGATGTCTACTCGCCGTCCATGGATCGGGTGGTCACCAATCGGGTGATCCGTGCGGCGGGGGGCGGTCCGGCGCCCACCCTGTATCTGCTCACCGGCATCGGCGGTGGAGTCGACGGGATCTCGTGGTGGGACGACACCGACGTCCGCGAGTTCTTCGCCGACAAGCGGGTCAACGTGGTGATGCCGGTCGGGGGCGCCTACAGCATGTACACCGACTGGCTCGCCGACGATCCGGCGGTCGGACGCAACCGGTGGCAGACCTATCTCACCCGGGAACTTCCGGCGACCCTCGACGCCGAACTCGGGACGACCGGGCGCAACGCGATCGCCGGGGTGTCGATGAGCGCCGGCTCCGCGATCGACCTCGCGATCCAGGCGCCCGAGGTGTACGACGCCGTGGCGGCCTACAGCGGGTGCCCGTGGGCCGCGGACGCCGCGGGCGCGGCGATGGTCAGTGCGCAGGTCATTCGTGGCGGGGGCAACCCGGGCAATATGTGGGGTTCGCCGGGTGACGCCGTCTGGCGGGCACATGACGCTTTCGCCAATGCGACCGCGCTGGCCGGGAAAACCATCTACTTGTCCGCCGCTTCCGGCACTCCGGGCGCGATAGATCGCGGCCTGCCCTTCCCGCCGCTCGAGGCGATCGCGGGTTCCTGCACGGCGGCCTTCGCCGATCGTCTCGCGGAACTCGGGCTACCGGCGATCCACGTCAACCGCTCGGAGGGCTCGCACACCTGGGGCCAGTTCGAGACGGACCTGCACGACTCCTGGCCGCACCTGGCCCGCACGCTCGGTGCGTAACGGTCCCTGACGAACCGTCGAGCACTCCTCCTCTTCCACCCCGGGGCGGAGCCGCGGCGACTGATCGTCATCACAGGCCTTCGTCGGAGGGGTAACGCTCGGCGAGCGCGGACCGGTCGCCGAGACCGAAGTGCATGACGAGATCGTCGGCGACCCGGACCAGCACGTCGCGCCCCTCGACCGCCGCCGCCCACTCCATCGGCAGCCCCGAGACACCGTGCACGGCGCCGATCAAATTGCCCGCCACCGCACCGGTGGAATCGGAGTCGCCGGAGTGGTTCACCGACAGCAGCAGCGCCGCGCGCACATCGCCCGTCCTGGCCGCGTACAGAGCGCAATACACCGCGATGGCCAGGCACTCCTCGGCGATCCACCCCTCCCCGATTCGCTCCACCTGTTCGGCGGAGACCGCCTCCTCGGACAACTCGACCGCCCGGGTCAGCGCTTCCACGGTTTCCGCGCTCGCCGGATGAGGCCGAAGCTGATCGACGGTCTCGCGCACCGCGATCGGCAACTCGATGCCGTTCACCACGCGATCGATGAGTGCCGCCGACGCACCCGCGGCGAGGTACCCCGTGGGATGTCCGTGCGTCAGCTGGGCGGCCCGTGCCGCTGTGCTGAAGGCCTGATCCGGCCCCACACCGGCCAGCCCGAACGGGGCGGACCGCATCACCGTGCCGCAGCCCTTCGAATGCGCATTCACCGGTCCGGGTTCGCCCAGCGCCGCCGGCGCGACATATCCCCGCGCTTGCTGATTCAGACCGGACAGACAAGCGTTCCCCGGTGCGCGCACCGCGTACAGGAAAGGCAGACTCGCCAGCCACCCGTCGACATAGGGTGCGGGCTCCTCTTGGCGCTGGGTCTGCAACCAGCGCAGATAAGCCCGGCGCAGCGCGGGCACCGGATCGGCGCCCGGCTGCGAGCGCAGCAATCCCTCCGCGGTGAACAGCGTCATCTGGGTGTCGTCGGTGATCTGCTGCGGCGCGTCCACGGCATGCTGCGGCAGGAAGCCCGTCACCCCGTCGTCGCCGTAGCGCTGCCTGATCTGCTCCAGCCGCAGGAATTCGATGGGCCACCCCAGCGCGTCCCCCACCGCACCGCCCAGCAGGGAGCCACGGACCCGATCGAAAATCGTCGTGTAATCCACCACGAGACAGAATCATCGCGCATGCGGCGCGCGGTCCACCACCACGGTGCGGGCCAGGCCGGTCCGGTGCCGCATCGGTGCTGCGCAAGAAGGTCAGGGCTGCCGGGACGCGCCGGCTGTCGAGCCAGCCGCGCCGGTTCGAGCCGGTCGTCTCGGTCGAGGTCAGTGCGAATCACCACCCGTACGGCCCGTCGGCCGACGGCGCGGGCCTTCCCCGGTTCGCCTGCGAGAATGCGGGAACCGAAAGGAGTCGCCCATGGCCCGACCGCGGCGGCCGCTACTGACCCGCGACCGCATCATCGAGACCGCGCTGGCCCTCGTCGACGCCGAGGGCCTCGCCGCCGTCTCCACGCGGCGGCTGGCCACCGAGCTCGGCGTGCAGGGGCCGTCGCTGTACAACCACGTCCGCACCAAGGACGACCTGATCGACGCCGTGGTCGACGCCGTCCTGGGCGAAGTCGACATCTCGATGTTCGACGGGCTGTCGGCCCGGAATCCGGACTGGCGCTCGTCGCTGCGCGAGTGGGCGCGCTCCTACCGCACCGCGATGGCGGCGCACCCGAACATCGTTCCCGCGCTGGCCGGCGGTCCCGGTCATCGACCGAACGCCTTGCGGATGGCCGACGCGGTCTTCGGCGGCCTTGTCGCGGCGGGCTGGCCGCGCCGCGAGGCCACCACCGTCGGCACGGCCATGCGCTACTTCCTCACCGGAGCGTCACTGGGATCGTTCGCCGCGGGCTTCCCCTCCGACGTCGCGGTCTACGCCGACGCGTACCCGCATCTGCACGAGGCGCACCTGGTGGCCGAGCGGCAGCAACGCATCGATCGGGACTCCTTCGAAGTCGGTCTGGACTCGCTGCTCGACGGGTTGGAGAGTCGATACCGGCTCCTCGCCCGGAGCGGGTAGCTCGAACGCCGCCGGGGAGTCCTCACTCCGGAATGCGCACCGAATCCGCATCCTCCCACCGACGTGCCGCGAAGATCCGCCGCCCGAGCACACCTTGGCGGGGCGCGAACAGGTACACGGCCGTGAAGACCAGGCCCTGGACGACCACGACCATGCCGCCGGGAGCCGTGTCCAGGTGGTAGCTCAGGTACAGACCCGCCACCGCGCAGGTCACCGAGACGGAGGGGGCGATGATCAGCATCCGGCCGAAGCGGTCGGTGAGCAGGTAGGCCGTCGCGCCCGGGATGATGAGCATGGCGACCACGAGGACCACGCCGACCGCTTGCAGCGCTACCACGGCGGTGAGGGCGAGCAGGCCGAGCAGTGCCGTACCGAGCAACCGGGGGCTCAGGCCGATGGCGTGCGCGTGCGTGGGGTCGAAGGCGTAGAGGGTGAAGTCGCGACGTTTGACGACGAGCGCGGCGAGGGTGATCGCGGCCAGGATCACCACCTGGACCAGCTCGCCGCGGCTGACGCCCAGCAGGTTGCCGAACACGATGTGGTTGAGGTCGGTCTGGCTGGGCGTCACGGAGACGAGCACCAACCCGAACGCGAACAGCGTCGTGAAGACGATGCCGATGGCGGCGTCCTCCTTGATCCGGCTGGTGTCGCGCACCACGCCGATCAACGCCACCGCCAGGAACCCGAACACGATCGCGCCCACCGCGAACGGCAGCCCAAGGATGTAGGCCAGCACTACGCCGGGCAGCACGGCGTGCGAGACGGCGTCCCCCATCAGCGACCATCCGATCAGCACCAGCCAACAGGACAGCACCGCGCACACCAGCGCCGCGGTCACGGTGGTGGCCAGCGCACGCACCATGAACTCGTAGCGCAAGGGGTCGGTGAATATTTCGGTGAAGCTCATGCGTCCGTCCCACACTCGGCCGGGCTCACACCCGGTTCATCACATCCAGGCCGAACGCCCTGGCCAAGTTCTCCGGGCGCAGCACCTCCTCGGGGCTGCCCTGGGCGAGCACCGTGCGCATCAGCAGCACCGCCTCGTCCGCGAGGCCGGGCAGGGCGTGCAGATCGTGCGTCGACACCAGGATGGTGGCGCCGTCGCCGGCGAGCTCACGCAGCAATGCGGTGATCGTGGCCTCCGAACGCTTGTCGACCCCCGCGAACGGCTCGTCGAGCAGCAGAACGGTCGCGCCCTGTGCCAGGCCGCGCGCGACGAAGGCGCGTTTGCGCTGCCCGCCGGACAATCGACCGATCTGCCGGTCGGCGAGATCGGTCAGTTCCACGCGTTCCAGCGCCTGCGCGACGGCCTCGCGATCGGCCTTGCGGGCCCGGCGGGTGAGACCGAGCCTGCCGTATCGCCCGGTCATCACCACCTCGCGCACCGACAACGGGAAAGTCCAGTCGACGTCCTCGCTTTGCGGGACGTAACCGAGGATGCCCGCCCGGCGCGCCGCGACGGGGGCGCCGCCGCCGATCCGCACCGTCCCCCGGTCGGGTCGCGCGAGACCCATGATCGTTTTGAACAAGGTCGACTTACCGGAGCCGTTCATCCCGATGAGACCGCACACCTGCCCCGGATCCACGGTCAGATTCACATTCTCGAGCGCGGGCACCTCGCCGTAACGGACGGTGACGCCGCGCACCTCGATCGCGGGCGCGCTCATGGGCGGTGACCCGTCAGCGCGGAGCCGATCGTCTGCGCGTCGTGCCGGATCAATGCCAGGTAGGTCGGCACCGGACCGTCTGCTTCCGACAGCGAATCGACGTACAGCACGCCCCCGAACGCCGCGCCGGTGGCCTCGACCACCCGGCGCATCGGCGCGTCCGACACCGTGGACTCACAGAACACCGCGGGTACCCGCTGCCCTCGGACGAAGTCGATGGCCGACGCGATCTGCTGGGGCGTGGCCTGCTGCTCGGCATTGACCGCCCAGATGTACTTCTCGGTGAGTCCGGCGTCGCGGGCCAGATAGGAGAAAGCGCCCTCGCAAGTGACCAGAGCGCGCTCGTTCGGCGGTAGGGCGTTCAAGGTGCCGGTCAGTTCGTCCTGCACCGTGCGCAGCTCGGATTTGTACCGCTCCCCGTTGGCGCGGAAATCGGCCGCGTGGGCGGGCGCGAGCTCAGCGAACGCGCGCACCATGTTGTCGACGTAGATCTGGGCGTTGTGCGGCGACATCCACGCGTGCGGGTTCGGTTTGCCCTGGTAGGCGTCCTCACGGATCGGCAGCGCGGTGATGCCGTCACTGACCACGACGTGCTTGACCCGCAAGTCGGAGACGAACTGGGCGAACCACGCCTCCAGGTTCAGGCCGTTGTCCAGGATCAGATCCGCCTTGGCCGCCTTCTTGATGTCGCCCGGTGTCGGCTCGTAGCCGTGGATCTCCGCACCCGCCTTGGTGATCGACTCCACCGTCAGGTGCTCGCCCGCCACGTTCCGGGCGATGTCCGCGAGCACCGTGAACGTGGTGAGCACCACCGGCCGGTCGCCGGCTCCGGCCTCCGTCCCGGCGCAGGCGGTGAGAGTGCATGCCAGGGCGCTCACCGCCATGGCCGCCACCCATCGGCGCGGAGACAGAGCGAGCACGCGGTGGAGCCGAACCTTCATGCACAGAGATGATAATGTTCGGCGTCCCGAACTTTCAAGTTCGATTTGATGAAACAACCGCTCGTTACGTCCGGCCGCCCGCGGCCTACAGCAGCGGCAGCGGCGGGGACTCCGGGAAGACGACCGGCAGAGCGGTCAGCGCTCGGTGGAACGGGCCGGGACGCCAGGTCAGCTCACCGAGCGGGACCGCGAGGCGGATCTCCGGCAGGGCGTCGAGCAGCTGGTCGATCGCGTCCTGGGCGATCAGGTAAGCCAGGGAATTCGCCGGGCACGCGTGCGGACCTCCGCCGAACGCGAGATGGGCGCGATTGCCCGCGTATCGTCCGGCGCGGATCGCGGGATCGGTGTTGCAGGCGGCGATGCTGATCACGACCGGCTGATGGGCGGGCAACCAGACGTCGTCGATCAGGATCGGTTGCTTCGGGAAGCTGAAGCAGAAGTTGGCCATCGGCGGATCGTTGAACAGCACCTCGTCCAAGGCGTCCCGGGTCGACAGGCTGCCACCGAGCACACTGCCGCCGAACCGCTCATCGGTGAGGATCAGCAGCAGCGTGTTGACGATCAGATTCTGCTGGGGCTCGATGCCCGCGCCGTACAACGTGCCGAGTTGATGCACCATTTCGGTGTCGCTCAGCCCGGCCGGGTGCCGCAGCATGCGCGAGGTGATGTCGTCACCGGGTTCGGCCCGTTTCAACACGGTCAGCTCCCCCAGCGAATCGATGAGCATCTTGTTCCCGCGCTCGGCCTCGACACCCTCGAAGATCGCGGCCATGCCGGTGGCGGCGCGCTGGGCGATCTCGGCCGGGCAGCCAAGCATGGCGTTCAGCACCGCGAAGGAGAGCGGAAAAGCATACTGGCGCACCACATCCGCGGATCCGTCCGCGCAGAACGAGTTGATCAGCGGTGTCGCCAGCTGCGCGACCGTGTCGCGCAAGCCGTACAGGTCGATCTTCTCCAGACCGGCGACATTGGCTTGCCGGTAGCGGGCATGCTCGGCCCCGGCATTCCGCAACGCGTTCGGCCGCCACTGCATCATCGGCAGCACCGGGCAGTCGGCGGCGATGTCCTGCTGCCAAGTGCGGGGGTCGGCCGGAAAGTGGTCCGGGTCGTTCACGATCCGCACGGCGGCGTGATACCCGATCACCAAGGTCGCCGGTACGCCGGGCGCCAGTTCCACCGGCGCCAGCGAGCCGTACCGCGCCCGCATCTCACGATAGGCGCTATGCGGGTCCGCGGCGAATTCGTTGGAATACAGGAGGATCCGCGGGCCGTCGGTGTCGATCGGCGAACCATGCGGCGCGCGGCTGTGCGCGGAGGACGGGGACATCGTCATCGGGGGGCTCCAGGCGGTCGGACAACAAGATCCGAAGCCTAGGCAGCTTGCCGAGCGTCCGTACGGCAAATGACTCGAGATGACCGGCCAGCGCAAGTTGCTATAGAATTGCCCGAGATTCGACGCGTAGACCTGATCGAAGGCGAATCGCACCCGCTGTGCCGAGTGCGCCGATCGAGCGCAGGTAACACGGCGGCCGTGCGCGTTACTGCGACCCGAGGACGGCACGCCATGACAGATGTCGACTTTTGTGTGATCGGCGGGGGATTCGCGGGACTGACGGCCGCGCTGCGGCTGAAACAAACGGGCCGATCGGTAGCGCTGCTGGAAGCGCGGGACCGGCTCGGGGGGCGCACGTTCACGCAGGTACGCGACGACGGGTCGTGGATCGATCGCGGCGGCGCCTGGATCGGACCGGGTCAGGACCGCGTCCAGGCATTGATGACCGAGTACGGGGTACCGAGCTACAAGCAGTACACCGACGGCGAGGCCATGATGGTCATCGACGGCAAGCAGCACCGCTACACGGGCACGATCCCGTGGACCATGAGCCCATGGGCGGCGATGAACCTCGGCGCGGTATTCCTCGAACTGGGGCATATGTGCAAGTCGGTCCCCCTGGAGGCGCCGTGGTCGGCGAAGAAGGCCGACAGGTGGGATCAGGTCAGCTTGGCGCACTGGCTGGAAGGCAATGTCCTGTCCAAGCCCGCGCACGATTTGCTCGAGACGGCCATAGCCGGCTGCTACACATCGGCGGCCTCGGAGGTGTCGTTGCTTTTCGTGCTGTACCAAATGGCGTCCGGCGGCGGACCGAGCTTCGTCCTCGGCGTCAAAGACGCGGCGCAGGACGCGCGGCCGGTCGGTGGCATGGGCGCGATCTACCGGCCGATGGCCGCCGAACTCGGCGATTCGATCCACCTGTCACAGCCGGTGCGCTGCATCCATCAGGACGACGAGGGAGTCATGGTCCGCGCGACCGATATGACGGTGCGCGCGCGCCGGGCGATCGTGGCCGTTCCCCTCGCGATCGCCGGCCAGATCTCCTACCGGCCGATGTTGCCCGTCGATCGGTCGTTCCTGCATCAGCGCATGCCGAGTGGCTCGATCATCAAGGTCTCCGTCGTGTACGACGAACCGTTCTGGCGCGCCGACGGCCTGTCGGGGCAGTCGGTCGCCCCGGACTCGCCGGCCACCATCACCATCGACGCGTGCACGGACACCGGGCGCCCCGGCGTGCTGTGCGTCATCGTCGAGGGGCCCATCGCTCGACAGGTGGGCCGGCTGGACGAAGCCGGACGACGCGGCGCGATACTCGGCGCACTCGTCGAGCGGTTCGGCCGCCAGGCGGGCTCACCCGTCGACTACATCGAGCAGAACTGGAGCGCCGAGCGGTACTCCGGCGGCGGGATGCTCAGCCACGCGCCGACCGGCGTGCTCACGCAATTCGGCCACGCGCTGCGCGAGCCGTGCGGCCGCATCCACTGGGCGGGCACGGAGAGTTCCGCGGTCATGTGCGGCTGGATCGACGGGGCCATCCGCTCCGGCGAGCGCGCGGCCAGCGAAGTCATGGAGCACGAGACCGCAGTGGTGGGCTGAGGGGTAGGGGTGCGGCTATGCGAACCGATGGAGACGTTTGGGACATCGTCAGTAGTGTCGGGCTCACCGCGTTGGGGGTGGCGACGTTCCGTGCGCTGGAGGCGGCCTCCCCCGATCCCTTGATCCGCGACGACTACGCGCCGATGTTCGTCGCAGCCGCGGGCCATCCGCATTTCACCGGCTTGTTGGCCGATCCCTCCCCGCTCGCGGACACACCGCTGGTCCCCGGGTTCATGGGCTTCCGAACCAAATTCTTCGACGAGTTCTTCCTGTCGGCCGTCGCGGACGGTGTCCGGCAAGCCGTGATCGTCGCGGCGGGGTTGGACGCGCGGGCGCACCGTCTCGACTGGCCCGCCGGTACCACGGTGTTCGAGATCGATCAGCCCAAGGTCCTGGCGTTCAAGGAGAAGGTTCTCACCGACAACGGCGCCCGACCGAAGGCCGAGCGGCGCACGGTGGCGGTGGATCTGCGCGCGGACTGGCCGGCCGCACTGCGCGGCGCGGGCTTCGATCCCGGTGCGCCCACCGCATGGTCTGCCGAGGGACTGCTGCCTTATCTGCCCGGCGCGGCGCAGGACAGATTGTTCGAACACATCGACGAACTGTCCGCACCCGGCAGCCACCTCGCCGTGGAGAGCTTCGTGACGGGCGTCGACGTCAAACGCTTCGCGAGCATCGAAACGAAGTACTTCGACCGCTTCAACCCGTTCGGCGACATCGACCCGGCCGAACTGTTCTACGACGACGAGCGGGCCGACCCCGCGCAGTGGCTGTCCGGCCACGGTTGGTCGGTGCGCGGCTTCAGTCCGAGTGAGCTGGCCGCGTCCTACGGACGCTCGGTCCCGGACCTTCCCGAGGAACTCGACGACCTGTGGCGGCAACCCCGGCTCCTGACCGCCGTGCGCTAGCCGGGCCTACATCTTCGCGCTGCGAGCCATGACGAAGCTGTAGAGCCCGTAGGTGATGATGCCGAGCCCGGCAATGAGGAGCAGGGCCACGCCGAAGGGTTGCGCACCGAGCGT
The DNA here is from genome assembly GCF_042802775.1 of Nocardia sp. NPDC057455. Classification (NCBI taxonomy): domain Bacteria; kingdom Bacillati; phylum Actinomycetota; class Actinomycetes; order Mycobacteriales; family Nocardiaceae; genus Nocardia; species Nocardia sp. NPDC057455. The sequence continues at coordinate 27,570 of NZ_JBHVDM010000040.1, forward strand.
CTTCAATGCTCCGTCCAGCCCGGCGGACTTGTTCGGATCGGATTTCGTGGCGGCGAGAATCACCAGCAACCCGACCGCGGCGACGGCGAGCCCCTTCGCGATGTATCCCACGGTGCCGAGCCGCCGCACGAAGGCGCCCTGGCTCCCTCGGAGATCGTCGAGGAAGTTCTGGCTCGCTCCCTTGTACACGTGGTAGCCGCCCACCCCGATGATGATCAGCCCGCCAACGACCAGAGCGATCGTCCCCGCCGTGTGCTGCATCAGACGCGCGGTGAGCCCGACGCTCTGGCTGCTGCTGGATTGTCCACTGCCCTGCGCGAAGCGGAAGGCGGTAATCGCGAACGCGATATAGACAACCGACAGCGAAAGCGCCTTGACCCGGTCGAACACTTCGGACTTCACGCTGTCGGAGCCCGGCTCCGACGCCTTCCCGAAAACCACCTCCGCCAGCCGCCACAGCGCCATCAGCACGAACGCGACCACGCCGATCCAGAGGGTGATCACCCCACCCGGCTTATCGGCCAGCTCGGCCATCGCCCCCGATTGATCGGCGCTACCTCCGCCACCGAACGCGAGCCGGATCGCGATGTAGCCGATCAGCAGGTGGACCAGGCCGGACATGATGTAGCCCGCGCGGGCGAACCGGGCGAACAGGTCGTTCTGGGCGATCCGACCGGCGGTGGACGAGGCGGGCGAAAGATTTGTCTCGGTCATGATGCTTCTCCATACGGGTGCTGCGGCACGGGGGCCGGTCACAGAACATCGACCGGTTACCCAGATAGGCCGGGAAAGCACCCGGTACCGATCGATCCGATGGTCGTTGTCGGTTGCGTCGATCAGCATTCGCTCGCGGAATGCCGAGCAATCGCGTGCCACTCGCGCGCCGGCATGGGCGTTGACGAACCGATCGAGTTCGCTGCCACCACGTGGCCGCACGCCTCCGATACAAGTGTCACCACATCCACCATTACCTCGCCCACATCGTCGTACAGCGGAGCGGGCTGCATTGTGTTGGTACAGGTCAGGGCTCGAGCACGATTTTGCCGTGGGTGTGTCGGCGTTCGAGTTCGGTGTAGGCCCGGCGGACCTGTGTCAACGGGTAGACGTTCGCGATAGGAACTTCGAGGTGTCCTTCGGCGATCAGGGCGGCCAATTCGGCGAGTACCTCGGCACCCGGCCTGGCGTTGGTTCCGGGTTCGGTCTTGACTCCGTACTTCGCGGCCGCTGCGAAATCGGCGATGGTGTCGATCCGCTCGACTGCGACGCCGAGGGCAAGGGCCAGTTCGACGTACCCGCCGCCGTGGGTGTCGATGAAGGCATCGATGCCGCCCGGTGCGGCGGCCTCGATCCGCTCGATGGCGCGGTCACCGTATGCGACCGGGATCACGCCGTGGCTTTGCAGCCACTCGTGGTTGTGCCGGCTCGCCAGGCCGATGACTGTGGCTCCGGCACGGCGAGCGAGCTGAACGGCGAGCGAGCCGACTCCTCCGGCTGCTGCGGAGACGACAACGGTCTCCCCCTTGTCGAGTTGCACGGAATGTACTGCCCCCCAAGCGGTCACCCCGGCGACGTACAGGCCGCCTGCCACCGCCCAAGGGACGCCGTTCGGTTTGGGTGTGAGGTTGTCGACGTCGACCAGGACCAACTCGGCCTGCGCGGCCCGCTTCTCGGAGAACCCGATCACCTCGTCGCCGACCGAGAATCGGTCGACTCCGGCACCGACCTCGGCGACAACCCCGGCGAGATCGCTGCCTTGCCCGGACGGAAACGTCGAGGGAAAGATGCCGGCCATCGCACCGGTTCGAATGGCCGCCTCACCGGGGTTGATGCCTGCCGCCTTCACCCGAACCAGGACCTGCCCGTCGTCAGGCACGGGGCGGTCGACATCGTCGACCCGCAACACCTCGATTCCGCCGAACTCGTCGTATCTGACTGCCTTCGCCATGGTCTTGCTTCTCCTCCGGTGCGCGACGCGCGGCTGATCGCGATAACGGGAATGGTGGGCACCGGTGTGCCCGTCACCAAGGCACCGTTCCGGCGTCGTCGAAGAATCCGCCGGTCGGTCCGTCGTCGGGCAGGGTCGCGAGGCGAATCGCTATGGCCGCACCCTGTTGCGGTGTACGGACGCCGCGAAAGCCGTTGAGGTCGGTGGCGGTGAAACCGGGACAGCCGGAGTTGATCAGGATGTTGGTATCACCCAGTTCCTTGACGTATTGGATAGTGAGGGCGTTGAGGAAGGTCTTCGAGGCCGAGTAGGCAGCGGGAACCTGGCCCAGGTCGATGCCGGGCGTGGTTTGCAGCGCGAGCGAGCCGACGCTGCTGGACATGTTGACGATCCGCGGTGAGGCCGAGGCGCGCAGCATCGGCAGCATCGCGTTGGTGACCCGGATGACCCCGATCACGTTGGTTTCCACGACAGCTCGCACGGTCGCGGGATCGACCGTGGCCGGTGTCTGCGGCATACCGCCGGTGATCGCGGCGTTGTTGACCAGAACATCGAGCCCTCCGGCATGGTCGGCGATCGAATCGGCCGCCGCGGCCACACTTGCGTCGTCGGTCACGTCGAGCGGCACACCGAACGCATCGGTCCCGGCCGCGCGCAGCTTCTCCACCGCGGTGTCGCGGCGTCGCCGATCGCGCGCGCCCACACCGATTCGCCAGCCGAGCGCGCCCAGACCCGCGGCGATCTCGTATCCGATTCCCTTGTTCGCGCCGGTCACCAGCGCAATCGCCTGTTCACTCACACCGCCGATCCTGCTGCGGCTCCGGGTGCGGCGTCCAAGACCGATCGGGTGGGCGGCGATACCGCACGGGTATTGGTCGTGGTCACCGCCGGATACCATGACCTGGTGGAGACGCGGGAGATGCGATACTTCGTCGCCGTCGCCGAGGAATTGCACTTCGGGCGGGCGGCACAACGGCTCGCGATCGCCCAACCACCACTGTCGCGAGCCATCCAGCAGCTCGAACGGCGGCTCGGAGTCGTCCTGCTGCACCGCACCGCTCGCGCCATCGCCTTGACCGAGGCCGGGGCGGTGCTACTGCGGGAGGCCCGGACCGCGCTCGACGCGGTCGAAGCCGCCGAGCGGCGAACCCGCCGTGCCGCGGCCGACCAGCCCGGTGTGGTGCTGGCCACCAAGGCCGGAGCGGCCAGCGAACTGTTGTCGAAGCTGCTGCACGCCTACGCCGCCGAACCGGGCGCCGTGGCAGTCGAGGTGATGCTGTGCGGGCCAGGCCAGCCGGAAAGTCTGCTGCGCAACGGGCGTGCCGACGTTGCTCTGCTCCACCGGCCCTACGACACGACAGCCGGATTCGACACCGAGGACCTGCACACCGAACAGCAGGTCGTGGTCCTGCCTGCGAACCATCCCCTCGCCAACCGGACGCATGTGCCGTTGGCCGAGATCAACACCCTGACGAACCCACCCCTGCCGCGCTGGCCTGGACGGGATGGCAGCTATCCGGACGGCCCCGGCCCGCAGGTGCGCGACCATACCCAACTATTCCAACTGATCGCGCTCGGCCTGGCCTGCGCGGTCGTGCCCGAGTCGCTGCGAACCCAGCTACGCGACGATCATGCCGTCGTCCCCGTGCCAGACGCACCGGCCGTCACGACCGTCATCGCTTGGCCACCACACAGCAGATCCAAAGCCGTTGCCGACCTCGTCCACACCGCGACACGCCTCTAACCGACACCACTGTTCGCCGGCCGTATCGAACCTCACCAATCTTTCGGGATACATCCGGAAATGCCGCATTCGGGCGCACCGAAACTCGGCTGTGCACTTTCGGATGCAGGGATCACCACACCCACCGGCCTATCCGATACGAACCAGGATGCAAACCGTGGGGTTCCGTGAGTCGGGCCAAATAAAACAGGTCAGGCCCGGTTGAAAACCGAGCCTGACCTGATGTTCTGTGGAGCTAAGGGGACTCGAACCCCTGACCCCCACATAGAGCGTCATGCGCTCGTCGGCCCGGACAGGATCGGTGTGGGGAGCCCAACCCCAACGATCAGCCCGGCGCGGCGACCACCGTGATCGGGTAGGTACGTTGTCGAATTCGCGAATCATGCTCGGCTGCAACGGAATTTCGACGCCTGATCGCAACTTTCTGCGGAGGCCGAACCGCGCGGCGCCTCTCCGCGGGTTACCCCGAGACCAGCAGCAGGTACTCGACCCCCGCTGATCGTTGATCAGAACGTCAAATCCCCCGACGGACGACAGGAAAGCGGCCCGGTTCACCGCGCCGAGATGGTCAGGAGCACGGAAAGAGCACTGACCAGCACAAAGGGGAAACCCGCCGCCGGTGCCGCCTTCAGTTCTCGAACAATCGCCTCTCGGCAAAGCCTGATACCGATGCCACCTCGACGACGAAAGCGCGGGGTTACCGGTGGGCACCGGATGGTCAGCGGGAGTCGCCGTGATGACGACACTCGAGCGTGCGCAATGGCACCCGGCCGAAGCCGCCCGGCGCCCAACTCACCCGCGAGGTCGGCGAGCGGGGATACCCCGGTACCCGACGGCAGGTTCAACGCTATCTGCGTCGTCGCCGCACCAGGACCGGCAACATGCCGGTCCCCGCGCCGCGACCGCCGTCGGTCCGCGACATGACCCGATGGATCATGACCGATTCGACCAACCTCACGGCCGACGACACCACCAGCCTGCACCGGCTCGGTAAACGCAGCAAAGTTCTGAGCCGGTTGGCGAACCATGTCGAGGTCTTTGCGGTCTGCGCCTGAGACCGCAGAAAAATAGCGTGCCAGGCCGTCAACAACAAGCGCGACCGACCGGTCTGTTGCTTGACAGGTGCAGAGAAAGCCTGCGCTACGCACCGACCGGAAGTTCGTGGTTGAACCAGGTGGAATACTAATTGTTGCTGTCCAGGGCGTTCGGGACGATCTAGAGTGCGCGGTCGAGAATCAAGCGGGCGAGGGCGTCGCGGTCCTCGAGCATCGCGATATGCCCGACTCCGCGAAGGTATTCCAGCTTGGCGCCCGGCACCGCCTCATACTGGTGCGCCGATGCCGGGTCCCAACGGGGGTCGGAATCCCCGAAGATCACGAGGAGGGGCTTTCCGGCGTCGATGAGGCGCTGGGGCACGGTCCGCTCGGCGATATAGTCGCCGTTGGCGGCGAGGATCGCGCGGAAAGTTCGATAGGACGTCCTTCGCAAGTCGGCCAAAGCCCCGTCGGGCACCGTGATCGGAGCCGCCGCTGTCGCTGCCAGTCCGCGCCGGATCATCGAGTCGGTACGGATCGCCCACACGAGCCGACCGAAGGGCGGCGAGGCGAGTACCCGGATGATCGCCGGCTCGGGGAGAAGCGCTGCGTGACTCGGCCCCGTGCTGAGCAGGACCAGCTCGCCGACCAGGTCTGGACGACGCTCCACGAGGGCGGTAGCGACGTACCCTCCGCTGGAGTGGCCGACCACCTTCAAATTTCGGACGCCGAGCTCGTCCAACACCGTCGCAGTCCGATCCGCCTGCTGCGGAACGGCATACGTCGACGCCGGCGTGGACTGGCCGCATCCCGGAAGGTCGATCGTGATCACCCGGTACTTCGTGGCGAGCGACGGCACCACTGGCGCCCACATCGAACCGGTTGCGCCCGAGCCGTGGATGAGTAGCAAGGGCGGTGCCGCCGGGTTCCCGTCGATGACGACGTGCAATCCGCGGACTGTCGTGTCATCGCGTGTCTGGGTGGGACTCGATTCGCTCATACCGACAGCTTCGTCGCCGGCTCGTCACGCCGTATTGGACGAATGTCACGTTCTCCCGCTCCGGCTAACCTGGGGTGCATGACCGCAACGGGCGGATTGGACTGGAGTCGGGTCGACGTCGCCGTCCCGGTCCGACTACCGACTCCGGGAGTCCGGATGGCGGGTTTCCAGTACCACGACGTTGGTCCCGTTGACATCACGATGATCCCGCATCCCTTGGTTACGCTCCTGCTCGATCTCAGCGAGCACGGAGTCGTCTACGACGTTCTCGGGCGCCCGGTCACGGGGAACGCGATCGTCGGCCTCCATGCCGGCGCCTTGCGCATCACCAGCGCAGGGGTCGGCGACGTCCTGCAGATCCGCGTGTCCCCCGTCGTCGCCGCAGCGATTCTCCGAGACATCGACATCATCGGCGGCGCCGTGACACCGCTGCCGGAACTGTGGGGCAGCTGCGCTGCCATCTTGACCGAGCGACTCCGCTCGACGCCGTCGTGGGACGACCGGTTCGCAATCGCAGCCGCGTTCCTCCAAAGCCGGGTACCTCGCGGATTCGTTGTAGCACCCGAGATCGCGTACGCCTGGGACCAGATCGTCCGCACCAAAGGCCTGCTCCGCATCGAGACCCTTGCCGCAGAGACCGGCTGGACCCGCCAGCGACTCTGGTCTCGCTTCCGGACCCATATCGGGGTCTCGCCCAAGCATGCATCCGAACTCGTCCGCTTCGACCATGCCGCCCATCTCCTAGCGACAGGGCGCTTGCCTGCGGATGCCGCCGTCGAGGCCGGCTACGCCGACCAATCCCATCTTCACCGTCGAACCAAGGCGATTACCGATATGACTCCCACCGTCGTCGCGAAGGCACCGTGGCTCGCGATCGACGAAGTCGCCTGGCCGACAACCTGATCCCGCAGCCGAACGAAAATCGACGGTCTATCCGACGGGCACATGAGGATTGGAGTGAGCACACTCGTCCCGCGAGGTCAGCATGCGGTCCCGCCAGATCTGCTGGGGTCGCGATCCTGTTGCGAGCTGGTCTGCTCCGTTCAGACTGCGCTTCGTGCCGAAAACGCCCCAAGTGCACGTATGGCCTCCGCGGTCTCCCGCTGGGCTTCCGCCTGCGCGAGGGCAGCATGTGCCTGCGCCTGAGCGATCACGTTCCGCCGCTCCGCTCCGCTGACCGCCTCCCCGGCGGTGAGGCCACTGAGTAGTGCCTCGGCGCGCTGCTTGTGAGTGGTGTAGTCATCCATCGGGCGATTCTCGCACCCTGCCCCCTCGTGGGCGATCCACCCCCGCACGCTCATCGGAGTACCACCTCGAGCCGACGGCAGCGGTCCCCGGGACTGCGGCGTCGAGTCAAGCCCTTCGTCGACAGCGACAGTCCCGCGCGGCGCAGAGATAGTTCTCGGGGCGAGCGCACGGCCGGAGTGACCAACATCTGTGAGATGGCGGCGGGGCTGCCGACAGAAATCCCGGCTGATGAGAGCGCGTTTGGCGCGGTTTCGCCCGTTTCGAGTCGCGTTCCCAGTTACGCTGGCTTAATGGGGGCCAGCGAATTACCAAGCGCCACAAGTGCGACGGGCCTCAGGCAACCTCGTGCAGGGGACGAGACCGTAAAGGTCATGATCACCGTCAAGACCTACCCGAACCCGAGCGACACATACGGCGAGACCGTCTGCGTGGCGGGCGTCAGGCTCGATCGGGAGCGTCCCGAGTGGATCCGTCTCTACCCGGTGAAGTTCCGCAACGAGGACTTCGACAAACAGTTCAAAAAGTACGAGATCCTGCGCCTCAACGGCACATACAGACAACCCAACGACAACCGCCCTGAGTCGTTCCGCCCGCGCCAAGACGAGCTGGAACACATAGAGCTGCTGGACACAAGCAACAATTGGCAGCGGCGCAGGATGAACCTCGACGGTCTCATCGGCGCCGCTACCATGTGCGGGCTCCTCGCACAAAACCCTATCGGCGGCATGGGCACCCCGTCACCGTCGCTCGGACTCGTCAAACCGACCGACGTCGAGGTCAGCGTCGTCGCCGGAGACCCTGGTCCGCAGCGGAGCGGGCAAAGATCGACAAGTCGTCGGCTCCGGACCTGTTCGGCACCTCGCTCAGACCGCTGGAACCCGCACCATTCGCTGTGCGATACAAGTACCGCTGCGAATCGTCGAAATGCCGCGGCCACGACCAGAAAGTGCTCGACTGGGAGGCAGGCCAAGCCAGCCGACGCTGGCTGAAGTCCCACGGTGCCCTCCGAGCGCACGAGATACTCCTCCAGAAGTGGCGCGACACAATGCTCTCACCTGACCGCGATGTCCACTTCTACGTCGGCAACCAGAACCAGCACCGCCGATCCTTCTCCGTCCTCGGCGTCTGGTACCCCAAGACCGAACTCGCCTTGTTCTAGACGTGTACCACCGCCGCGTTGAGGCGGGCTTCGAGCAGTCGATGCACCACCATGTCACGATGGCACTCGGCATGGTCGTGCTCAAAGCACAGCAACGCCACCACACCACCATCGAGAAGCTCGGACACGTGCGCAAGAGCGTCCGTCGCAGCGGCACTATCGAGTAAGTCGTGATACCGGGCGCGGGATTCTGGCTCACCGGCGCGGAAACCATCCCGATTGCTCTTCGGATTGCCGAGTGCACGGTGGTGGACGTAACCGATGCCCACCGCAGCAAGAGCCTCGGCGAGCTTCGTCTTCGACAACCCAGGTTTGCGGCTCAGCGGAGTCAGGCGTACATCGACGAGCACCTGGACGTCTTGTTCGACGAGCTGGGCGACGAGATCGTCGATGGTTTTCCCCTCGTAGCCGATACTGACGAGGGTTCCTTCGGCGGCGTCGTAATCGGCGGCAGTGTCAGAGGCTCCCATAGGTTCCTATGGTGCACCAGCCACTGCGATGTAGCGCGATGGACCCAAAAGCGCGCCCGAATCACGACCACAGCTCAGTCCGACCTGCCACAATGACTCCCGGTCCCGGCCATACACCCGGATCAGGTCCCACCGTTCCGCTGGTAGCACAACGGCAGAGCCATCATCAACAAATTTTCAGGGCCAAACCGGGGGGTAAACGGGGGCCAGGTCCAATAGAAAAGGTCAGGCCCGGTCTAAGACCGGGCCTGACCTGCTATTTCTGTGGAGCTAAGGGGACTCGAACCCCTGACCCCCACACTGCCAGGCATGGGCGCGGGCGATGGTCAGCGTAGATCCGGTAGTGGCTCGCATGTTGGGCAAGCGGTGGAGATGCACAACTGTCGTCGTTGTTGTCGTCAGAACTGTCGTCGCCACCCGCTGCGGACTGATGCTGTCAGCACTCCTGGGGCGCCCGTCGCCTTGCAGGTGCATCCAGCATTGGGGTGGCGAGGACGACTCGGAAGAGTGATCATCAGTGTTTCGCGCTCGAAATCGTTGCGAGTACGGCAGGATTGAGACAGCGATAGGACCATCGCCTTGCGAGGGTCGGCGAACCGTCAAGGGGGCTGGGAGAGCGGCGTGACTGTTCAAGACGATTCTGCGGTCCTGACCTCACGTATCCATCAGTCTGGGTGCCCGTGGGCGTGGAGCAATGAGTGCGAGGAGCATTTCGCGCAGCTCCACAGGGAGGACCAGGCCGCCTACTTTCACCTGGTTGCGTTAGCGAAGCGTGCCTTCGAGCAGGGCCTTCCGGCGACGTCCAACAACGAGTTACCACGGGCTCGGAAGGCCACACATCGGTGTCCCGTGGGTGCCCGGGTGATGGAGCTAGAGGGAGTGAGGTTTGGGGACTCGCGCCCGCTGCCTTGGGCGGGTGAGCTCTATGCTGAATCTCACGATCAGAAGAGTATGTACCGTCTCTACTTCGTTGAGCGACGCCCCGACTGGCATGCGCCAACGGACCTGATCGTGGGGGGTGGTATCGGGAAGAAGCCGGTCAGCGACACGACCAGGTGGACTAGCGCTGACCAGACCCGGGACATCCACGAGGCCATGGACTCGGCGGTTCAGCGGTGTGAGAGCAACTCAAGCAAGTGGCGCCGATGGGACTCAAGGTAACGATAACGTGCTAGTTTGCGGTATAACGCATGCAACGATCAGGTTGATCAGGCATCCTAGAAGGGGAGAGGAGAGCGCGATGGGTGTACCGATGTTCCCAGGGATCAGTAACCCGACCACCAACGATCTCCTTGGCTTGGAACTTGCCGAGGAGCAGGTCAACTTTATACACGAGTTGCGAGCTATCCGACTGAAGCATGAAATGTCCGTATCAGCCGTAGCTGAGCTTATGGGCGTTGATGCGGCACAGGTTTCACGCCTGGAAAGCGGTTCGACCAATCCTACGATGTCCACTATTCGGCGCTACGCGCAGGCGATTGGAGCAATCTTCCGCATAAAGTCCGAGCCTTGGCATGTTGAGAAGGCTCGGCGCGTCGAGGACGCTGCTAGCACGGTTCAGGTCATGCAATTCCTGACGTCGATTCCTGCCGATGCGCAACATCAATTGCGGCCTGTCAAGCCATCTCTTCCCGAAACTGCGCCGACCACTTCGGGCTGGGTGCGGTCGTCCGCGAGGGCTAGCTAGTGGGCGGCGAGCAAGGCTCTGAACATCAGATGCCGTTGTTCGCTGTCAAGCTGGTGCGGGTTGAAACTCTCGGCGTGCGAGCGGAGCGATGGGACGGAGAAGCTGACGTTCCGTCCTGGGTGCTGGAGCGCGACCACGATGGCTTGAGTGTCTCGGTTCGGTCTATGTCAGATAGCCAGGTGGGGGTGACTTTGTCCATCCTTGCCCGGGAGGATGGTTCTTGTGCGGTTGAGACACAACTTGCTGCCATCTACTATGTCGCCCTCCTCGCGGAGGGGGAAGAGCCCCCGGAACAGGGCAACATAGAAGACACCGCAGAATTCCTGAAAAATCTTGGAAAATCGGTTCTTTTCATCGCCAATCAGGGCATCGAAGATTTGGTACCATTTGTGCGGGAATTAGTGCATTCAACTTCCGGGCGCATGAGGCCAGGGAAGCCGATCGTTGTAAGTCACATTCCGCCCTTGACCGAGGATGCCGAAATGGTCGAACATACTAACATCTATTCGGTCGAACCGTAAGCCATTGAATCGGTGACTTCCTCAATCGCGCGAGTGGACCCCGGCCCTGCTGTGTGATGGCCTGCACCAAGAGGCGGGCTGGCTGCGCCTGCCCCTTATCGGCCTGCCTTTCGCGCGTAGAGGCTCCGGGGTCAAGAGTGGCGATAGCCATCACGCAGTGACGCCGTAGGCGCTCTTGACGCTGGAGGGGCGCGTGAACACAATGCAGGCCACCACACAGCAAGGCCAAGCGGCCGAAGGACGCTCAGTAGTTCGGCAACCGTGAGAATGGGGGCCGGAGCCCCCTCCGGGTCAGTACGGGTAGCGGTCGAGCATCTCGAGGTTGCGGCGGTGCTGGGTGTTGCAGGGGGTGCAGTGCCAGATGACTTGGTCTTGCGGGCCGTACTTGGAGGTGAACGGGACGGCGGCGGGGTTCTCACATCCGCGGAGTTGGCAGGTGGTGGGCTTAGGGTCATTTCGCGGGTTCCTCTCCGGTTGGGGTGGTCTGGCTGAGGGCGTCTCGATCACGGCTCCGGTGGGTGTCAGGAGTGGCGCCAGCCATCACGGAGTGACGCCGTAGGCGCTCTTGATGCCCGCTGGTGGCGTGATAGCCCTCGGATCAGTCAGACCGCCACGGCCGGTGAGGAACTGGTGACCGGCGAGCCCTGTCGGCTGGATGCGGTGACCTCGCTCGTGGTATTCGGGGACCTCGGCGGGACCACAGCCGGTGGACCGGGCAGAGTGCCGGCCGATTCGTGCTCGGCTGCGGGAGGTAAGTCGGGTACGGCTCTCGTCGTGCCCAGCACTGCTTCGGTTGATGCAGAAAGTGACCAGACAGGAACTGTGTGCGCCCCGGCGGCCGAGTGTCGCCGACGCGCTCGACGCGCCGCGAGCGACGCCCCATCAGCCGCGCTGCGTGTCGCAGCGCGGCGGCGGCGCGAAGCGCCGCCGGGGCGCTCTTGATCCTGTATGGCGAAATTCGGCAACAACTCGCGCAATGCAAGGGCCGCACGGAGAATCGAGTTCATGACTGGTCTCGCGCTGACGCCGGAGCGTCGAACGGAACTGGCCGAACTGCTCGGAGACGAGTCTCGGCTGAAGGCTGAGTACCCGAAGGTGGCCGAGTACCTGGACACGGCACCGATGCTGTCAGGGACAGGCAATGAGGAGACGGACGCAGCGTTTGACCTGCGGTTTGTCCACTACATGACCGGTGGTGAGTCCGCCTCGGGGAATCCGTACTGGGACGTCGTGGGGCCTTCCGTCGCCGTTGACGGGCAACGTCGGCTAGTCAATGGCGGAAGCTCGACCGGCAGTGTCCGGCTGGGCTTCGTGCAAACGATCTTGCAGAGCACCTATGCCTACGCGATTCCGTCCCCGGAGACGCTTGACTGGGTGAAGACATGCAGCAAGAAGCGGACGGTCTTCGAGTTGGGAGCGGGGCGCGGCTACTGGGCGCGGCTGCTCGCCGAGGTCGGAGTGCACACGCGTGCCTTCGACTCTGAGCCGCCGCACAAGGTACCGAATGCTTCTTTCCCCGGTGCGGAAGGTCAGCGGGATGCCTGGTATCCAGTCGACGGTCTCGACGAGTTCGAAGCAGAGCTTGACCGCGACTCGGTGATGTTCCTGTGTTGGCCTCCGGGATGGGGTGACCCGATGGCGTCCAGAGCCTTGGACCTGTTCGAGGCGCGCGGAGGTCGACGTCTGATCTACGTCGGTGAGCCGAAGGGCGGCAAGACTGGTGATGACGCGTTCTTCGACCGGCTGACGAACCGGTGGACGCTGGAATCACAAGATGCCCGGTTCGTCTCGTGGTGGAACCTTGCCGATGTCGCGCAATGCTGGGTTCGCAACCAGTAGGCCGAAATGAAGCGTGGCCCGATCGACGGTGCGACCGGGCCACGCGGGATTTGCACTGTTCAGGGCTGGGTGTCGAGCGCCATCCGGAAGACGAACGACTCGTAGCGGTCTCGCGGATACGACACGTCCGACACCATGAGTACTTGGCCGTCGGCCTTGAGGAAGCGCTGACGGACTGCCTTTACGAGTTCCCCGGACGGCACCTCGAGCCATACAGCGTGTGTCGGTACGGGAGGCCGATCGGCGAGCGTTTCCTCGAGGATGTCAGCGGCGGCCACATCCGTGCCGGGTCGCTGATAGCTGTCAGATATTGAGATAGGTCGCCCCTGCTCTGATGCCATCGTGATGATGTGCTCGACGTCGTCGCCTGGGGCGATGCCGAGCAGGGCGGCAAGCTCATCATCGGCCGACACGGTGGACGACTCGCGGTCAATCCGAACCTCGTCTTCTCCGGCCGCTGCTTCGTTGCCAAAGGTGACCTCAGGGTCTTCCATCTGCCGTTCCGGAGAGACACGAACCAATGTCGGGCGAGCCGCGACGAACGTTCCCCGGCGCTCGATGGTGTAGACGAGTCCTTGGCGCAACAACAGGTCGATCACCTTCCGGATGACAATCTCGGACACGCCGTGCTGCTTGGCCAGCTCGGAGTAGCTCGGTAGCTGCGTCCGAGCAGGCAAAGCACCGCTGCGGATGTCCCGCGCTATCTCTCCCGCGATGGAAACGTACGCCGGTTCACTCATTCGCTTACTCCTCTTCGTAGGCCGTCTCCGCTGATGATACGCAACTGCGTATACGCACAGGTCAGCTCGCGCACTCTTCTATGTCAAGCCGCCTTGCCACTGCGTATACGCAAGCCTCTTGTGTGTATACGCTGCTGCGTATACGCTGTTGTGTATGCACAGAAGTGCAGATAGGTACTCCGCGAGAAGTCAAGGCGACAAGGAGATTTAGAGATGGCATTGAAAGACATGTGGATCCCGACCGACTTCCGTTCCGTGTTCCCGAAGGGCGTGCTGCTGCTTGGCGACATCGAGGCGCAGACCGAGTTCAGCGAGGACCGCAACGCGCCGAAGCGTCAGGCGGTCGACTACGACCGGGAGGGCAACGGCTCGGGTAAGCGCTTGTGGAAGGCGACGATCATGGACCGGGCGGGAGGCAAGGCGAACCAGGCCGGCTTCGACATCACGTTTGTTGCTGACCAGATGCCGGTTCCTTCGGAGCCGGAGGTTATGGAGGGGCTGCGTCCGATCGAGCTGGAGGGGCTGCTGCTCAAGCCTCGTGTGGTCGGTAACGGCCAGTTCAAGTCGATCGGCTTCTACATCCGCGCGACGGGGATCAAGGGTGACAACTCGGGTTCGAGGCAGGCTCCGGCCGACCCGGGTGCTGCCCGTCCCGGTACCGGTAAGGCGGCGTGATCATGTCGTTCTTCAGCACCACGGATCACGGGTATGAGGGGATCACAGTCCGCTACTGGCCGCAGAGGCAGGACGCCTACGGCGGGCTTCCGGCGCGGGTGGCGGTGTCGTTGAACCGGTCGGAGAGCTACCTGTGCCTGGACATTGAGGATGCCCGGTCGCTGCTGGCCCAGTTGCCCGTGGTGTTGGCCGAGCACGATGCGGTCGAGGCTGCGGCGGCGTCGTCGGACAAGGCGGCCTGACGATGAATACGGCGGATCGGTCGGCGGGGATGCGTCTTGCGCGCTGGTCCGCCGTCGTCATCATCATCGCGGTCGGGGCCGCGGCGTTCCGGCTGTCGTTCGCCACGCTCAAGGACCTGGCGGTCCTGGCGCATATCCCGGCGTCGGATGCGTGGCTGTTCCCGCTGATCGTGGACGGCACGATCCTGCTGGCCACCTTCGGGGTGCTGGTCCTGGCCAACGCCCCGGAACGCCGGTTCTTCGTCACGGTCCTGGTCATCGGCTCGGTGGTGTCGGTGGCGGGCAACTCGCTACACGCGGTGGCGGCCGGGCGGGAACTGCCGTGGTGGGCGTCGGCGCTGGTGGCTGCGATCGCCCCGATTTCCCTGCTGGCCGATACACACGGGTTGGCGCTGCTCATTCGTGCGGCACAACGAGATTCGGCACCCGTACCGGCTCCTGTTCCGGTGGTCGAGCCTGCCGCGGAGCAGGCAACACCTGAGCCCGATCCGGAACCGGTGCCTGAGCCTGAGCCCGTGCCTGTCCCGTTGCCGGTGCCTGAGCCGGTGCGGGTGGCTGAGCTTCGTCCGGCGCCTGTCGCGTCGGTTCATCCTGTTCGTTCTTCGCGACCGCAGCAAACGATGCTGCCGATCGCTGTTCCTGTTGGGGGTTGAGATGACTGCTTTTGTTCCTGCTATAGCGACGGGCGTGTCCGCGCTGGTCACCGTGCTGGCCGGGGTCGGGGTGCTGGTGGACCAGCCTTCGGATACTCCGGTCCCGGTTGTCCCGGCCGCTGCGTCCTCGGTGGTGGCGACCACGCCCGCGAGTCCGGCTCCGGCTCCGCGCGGGTGCGTGATGTTCTGCGAGGACTCCGGGCCGGGTCGGTCGGAGGTCGAGATGGCTCCGGCGTCTCCGGTGCCGGAGGGGTGCCGCTGGTTCTGCGAGTTGGAGCGCGGCCGGGAAGGTGGCGGGTTCTGATGAGTGTCGCGGGAGCGGTCATGCTCGCCAGCGGGATGTGCACGGGCGCGTCGGCGTGGTGGTGGCTGCGGTCGATCGCGGCACGCGGCTCGGAGATGCAACCGACCGGTGATGTCTGTGAGGCTGCTGCGGCGGCTCCGGTCGAGTTGCGCACGGCGGTGTTGGTGATCGCTGATCCCGAGCAGCGTCCGCGCATGTTCCTGGCGCTGAAGCTCGGGTCGGTCGATAGCGGTTTCCCGGTGCTGGAGGACTGGGTGTACACCGACTACGGCCTCCAGGTGGATCTGTTGATGTTGTCGGGTCAGACCCGCAACGACTGGTCCAAGGACGAAACTCGCGACGCGCTGTGCCAGGTCCTCGGTGTGCCGGAGGTGCGGGTGGTGTTCCCCCATCCGGGCGTGGTCCGTCTCGAACTGCGGGTGTTCGACACTCTCGCGGATACGGCCGTCCTGCCGGGCTCGGTCTCCGCGGCGGGTGTGGACCTGGAAGCGGTTCCGGTCGGGGTGACCGAGGACTTCGACACCTGGCGGGTGCGGGTGCTCTACGGACACATCCTGCTGGCCGGCGCGACCGGTTCGGGTAAGGGCTCGGTGCTGTGGTCGATCATCGCCGCACTCGGCCCAGCGATCAAAGCCGGATTGGTGGATCTGTATCTGGCTGATCCGAAGGGCGGCGCGGAGTTCGGCAAGGGCGAAAACCGATTGTTCGTCCGCTTCGCCACCGACAACACCACCATCCTCGCGATGCTGGCCGAAGCCGTCGAGCTGATGCGCGAGCGACTTGCGCGGATGCGTGCGGCGGGTCTGCGCAAGATCGTGCCCAGCACCGATGAGCCGCTGATCCTGATCATCATCGATGAAGCCGCGTCGCTGTCGTCGTACGCCACCCGGGAGGAACAGCAAGAGTTCCGCCGCCTGACCGGGCTGTTGTTGTCGCAGGGTCGTGCGGGGGCGGTGTCGGTGATCGCGGCGTTGCAGGACCCGTCGAAGGAGACGATGCCCAACCGGCAACTGTTCCCCGTCCGCATCGGCCTGCGCCTGGACGAGCCGACTCAGAGCGCGATGGTCCACGGTCAAGGCGCCCGCGACCGCGGTGCCCGCTGCGACGAGATCTCCGACCTGACTCCGGGTGTCGGCTACGTCGGTGAGGACGGCAGCAGCGAGTTCGTACGGGTACGGGCGTTCTTCGTCTCCGATGACGACATCGACGCCATCGTGGATGCCTACTCGCCCGCACCGGAGATCGCCGCTCCTATCGAGGATTACAGCGGATTCGACCCGGATGACCTGGGTGATGAGCCTGAAGATGGGCCGGTGGCGGCATGAAACGCGGTCTGGTCATCGAACAGCACGTGGTTGTCTACTGCGATACCTGCGGCGACCACTACACCGAGGGCGAGAACGAAGCGATCTGCTTCGACTCCATCACCCAGGCCATCGCCTATCTGACTGTCCATTCCGCGGGCGGTGTCGGCTGGGTCTACGACGGCGACCGCGTCGTCTGTGACGGCTGCCAGGCCGCCAACCGGTGCGTCGAGCACGGTCATTCCTTTCCTGAGTCCTGGCGTACCACGGTGTGGCCGCTGGGCAATTCCACCCGTTCCCGCACCTGCACCGTGTGCGGCGTCCCCGAGATCGAGGCCCAGCCATGAGCAACCACCGTTACGACGACAACGTGATCGACCTGGCGGCTCGTCGCCGCTGCCATCTGGAGCGTTCTGGTTTGGATTCGGCCGCGATCGCTGCGCACCTGCTGGTGGAGACCGGGGTTGTCCCGCTGTGGGACAACAGCGACGACCACGACTTCGACGGCGGGGACTGGGCGGCATGACTCGCATCGGCTCGTTGTGCTCCGGCGCCGGAATGCTGGATGTGGCGGCTCTCGGGTTGTTCGCGGACTCGTCGATGGCTTGGCACGCCGACACCGACCCGGCGGCATCGATGGTGCTGGCTCACCATTGGCCGGCGGTCCCGAATCTCGGCGATATCGCCGGAATTGATTGGAATACAACGGAACCGGTAGACGTGTTGTGCGCCGGGTATCCGTGCCAGCCTTACAGTGCGGCGGGCCGGAGGAAGGGAGATACCGATGGACGCGACATGTGGCCTGCGGTCCGGCGCGCAATTCGCGGAATACGACCCCGACTCACGCTCTTGGAGAATGTGGCCGGCCACCGGTCTCTGGGGTTCGATCGAGTACTCGGGGACTTGGCCGAAGACGGGCTTCATGCACGATGGACGTGCCTGCGAGCTTCCGACGTGGGCGCCTGCCATCACCGTGAACGGCTGTTCATCGCCGTCTTCGATCCTGCCCACACCGCGGGCGATGGATTCCCGCGGCTCGCTGACCGCCCCTGCGGCGCGGCGGCACGTAGCCGACGGCAACGGCACCCTGCCGGAAGTACTCGGTGCCCACGTGGCGTAGACGTACTGCCCACCCCGCGCGTGTCGGACGCCAACGGGATCGGCGCGCATGGCAGCGGCGGCGGTGACCTGCGTACGACTGCGTCGTGGTTGCCAGCCTCGAAGGCGTCGGACAGCTCCGGCGGCGGCATGCAGTGGGGCAAGTACCGGGCCGCCGTCGAGCGCCAGGAATCGCTGTCGCGCCCAGCGCCGCCACCGACCGAACTGAACTCCCGCGGCAACCTGTGCCTGTCGCCGGCATTCGTCGAGTGGATGATGTTCTGGCCGCCCGGCTGGGTCACCAACCCGGTGCTCAACCTCTCGCGCGCGCGGCAGCTGAAAATCCTCGGCAACGGCGTAGTCCCCGTCCAAGCACACGCCGCGTTCGCCTGGCTGCTCGACCCGCTGTGCGCCGTCGAGGCGGTGACGGCCGCGTGACCACCAAGAAGAACACGGCGCCGAACAGCGCAGCCGCGCAGATGAATCCGATCGTTCGAGCGGCAGCGGACCAGGTGGCCAATTCGACGCGACGTCGCCACACCCCTAAAACCAGGGACCTCCCGCGGTGGGAGTGCCCCGACCAGATGACCCTGTTCGACCCCTGCGCCTCGGAGGCGGACCGATGACTACCAAAACCGTTCAGATTCGCAAGGACACCCGCTTGGACGGGTTCGACCTGTTTGCGCTCGGCCTGCTCAATCTGCTGTGGGCGGCCGTGATCGGCCTGTGGTGGCTGATCCTGTTCCCGATGATCTCCATCCCGCTCGCCCTCGTTGTCACGGCATGGGTCGTCGTGGGGTGGCCGGTGGGTCTCGCGGCGGCCGGAGTATCCGTCGCGGGACTCCTGCTCTGGCAGCGTGCCTACCCGCAGATGTTCGACCGTTGGGTCACACGGCGCGCTCGGACTCGGTTCCTTACCTGGCACCGGTATCGCCGGCGGTGGGTCAAGCTGATGCGGGCCTGCCATTTGAGCATCGACCGCGGCGACCGCACGTTCATCCCGCGCCTGCTGGGTGTCCAGATCGGCCCGGTGACGGATCGGGTGCGGGTGCGGATGCTCGACGGGCACTGCCCGGCCGACTTCGAAAACCGGGTCACGCATCTGGCGCACGCCTTCGGCGCCCTGGACTGCCGGGCCACCATCACCGGACCCGGCACGGTGGAGTTGGCGTTTCGCCGCTCGGACTCGCTCGCGGAGACGGTCATCTTGCCGCGAGTGGATCACTGGACCAAGGGACGGGGGCAGGCGGCATGACCACGCCTATCGACCTGGACAACGACAACAACGAGGCTGCTCCGGTTCGCCAGACGGCGGCTGAGCGGCGTGCGCTGCCGAACTTCACCGATGTCGCCCACGCTGCGGCGGAGAAGTTCGGGGTGTGCACGCGGCCGGTGACGATGCGGTCGTTCGACCCCCGGACCGGGAAGGTCGAGTACGTGGCCTCCCCGTGCAAGTCGACCGTCGCGTCGGTGTGCAAGCCATGTGCGGACAAGGCGCGCTGGTTGCGGATGACCCAATGCCGCGAGGGCTGGCACGCCGATATCGAACCGGTGGAGGAAACCCGCGACCCGTCCGAGCCGCAAACCGAGTTGCTCACCGCCCGCGCCGATCTGGCACAGCAGTACCGGCAGGCTCGCGACGACGGTGATGACGAGATGGCCGACGCCATCGGAGACCTGGTCGGCAGCCTGGACCGCGACCTGCGGGACTCCGGGTTCCGCGGCCCCATCCCACCGTTGGAGCCGAAGGAGCGGAAGCGGCGGTCCCGGTCTACCAAGCGCCGGCAAGATGTGCCGAACCTGCCGCGCAAGAAGGTCGAACGCCACACGATCGGGCGGGTGATCGGCGGCTACCGGTCCTCGATGATGGTGACGCTCACGATGCCGTCCTACGGGTCGATCAACCAAGACGGGGCGGTGGATTCCGAGGGTAAGCCGTGCTCGGACGGTTCACCCCGCAACCCCGACACCTACGACTACGCGCGGGCGGCTCGGGACATCGTGTTCTTCTCGAAGCTGGTCGACCGGTGGATTCAGAACCTGCGCCGCTGCGTCGGCTACGACGTGCAGTACTTCGCCACCGTCGAACCCCAGAAGCGCGGTGCCCCGCACCTGCACCTGCTGCTGCGTGGCGCGATCTCCCGAGAGATTCTGCGCATGGTCACCGCGGCGACCTACCACCAGGTGTGGTGGCCGCACTTCGACCCCGACAACGAGGTCTACTCCGGCGACCGGATGCCGGTGTGGGACTACCGGGCCATGACGTTCGTGGACCCCGACACCGGGCAGGCCTTGACCGGCTGGGATGACGCCCTGGACGTGCTCGAGGCGGTGGATGATCTGGAACCGGCGTACACGGTGCGGTTCGGCGAACGTATGGACCCCGGCCACATGAAGGGCTACATCCCCGGCCAGAAGGCCGACCGGGCGATCGGGTACGTGACCAAGTACCTCACGAAGTCGATCAGTGAAGTTCTGGAGACGGACTCGACGCGCACCGCGATCCACTACGACCGGTTGCACGCCGAGTTGCAGCACACGCCGTGCTCGCCGCGGTGCGCGGTATGGCTGCGCTACGGCATCGTCCCGAAGGGCGCCAGCGACAAGACGATTCCCGGCCGCTGCAAGGGCAAGGCCCACCGGCGGGACACCCTTGGCCTGCCTGGTCGGCGCGTGCTGGTGTCGCGCCGCTGGTCGGGGAAGACGCTGCCGGATCACAAGGCCGACCGCGCGGAGTTCGTTCGGCAACTGCTCGCCTCGGTCGGCATCCACAAGCCCGACACCAGTCACCTGATCATCCGGCCCGTCGAACCCGGCGACCAGTCCGCCCCGCCTCGCGATCACCTGATCCTGGCCGCGATCGCCCAACGCACGAAATGGCGCGCGGAATACACCAACGCCCTGCTCGCGGCGGGACCTGCTGCGCAGCAAGAACATTCGGCAATTCAGCAAGCAGCGTGAGGGAGGAGACGTGAGCGACACATTCATGACAGTGCAGGAAGCCGCGGCAGTGCTGAAGGTCAGCCGGTACAGCATCTACCAGTTGATCTGGTCGGGTGAGGTGCAGTCGGTGACCATCGGCCGATGCCGGCGGATTGTTCGGCAATCGTTCGATACCTACGTGGCCGACCTGATCGACCAGGCGGCGTGATGGCGGAGAAGAAGTCGCGCAAGCGCAACCCGAACGGCTCCGGCACGATCGGCGCCCGCAAAGACGGCCGCTACGAATTGAAGTTGTTCGTGGAGACCCCGGAGGGCAAGCGCAAACGGATCAGCGTCTACGGCGCAACATGGGAGGAGGCGGATGCTGAGCGTACGCGCCTGAAGGAGTTGCAGCGCAGGGGTATCCCCGTCGACGTGACGACGATGACGGTTGCGCAGTACATGAGGTACTGGCTGGAAGAGATCGCCGAACCGAAGATCCGGCGCACCACCTACGCGACCTACGAGGGCGATGTCCGGCTGCACATCATTCCCGGGCTGGGCAAACGGAAGCTCAAGAGTCTGGAGAGCCGTCACGTTCGGGAGTTCGTCAACAACCTGCGCACCAAGTGCCAGTGCTGCGGTCAGGAGAAGGACGCGCGGCGGACCAAGCCACGATGCTGCGCGAAGTCGCCGGCTGAATGCTGCAGCAACGTCCTGTCCATTCACTCCATTCGGCACGTGCTGCGAGTTCTCCGCGTCGCTTTACAGGATGCGGTCGAGGAGGAGTTGGTCAGCCGGAACGTTGCCCGGTCGGTGAAGCTCCGCGGTGGCGGCGACTACAAGGTGCGGGCGTTCACCAAATCGGAGGCACAGCGTCTGCTCAGGGCCGCTGAGGAACACCGGTTGCACGCGTTGTGGGCGGTGGCGTTGGCGATGGGATTGCGCCGCGGTGAAGCGCTCGGCTTGGAGTGGCATCACGTCGACCTGACTGCCGGGCGCCTGGTGGTCCGTCGCGGACTGCATCGGGTGGACGGAGAGCTGAAGCTCGAGGAAGTCAAGACCGATGGCTCTCGTGCGACGCTGCCCATCCCCCGGCCGCTGCTGGCGATTCTGCGTGAACATCGCAAGCGGCAGATGGAGGAACGATTCACCGCCGGCAACCAATGGCGTGAATCCGGGTTGGTTTTCACGACGAAACTCGGGCGTCCGATCGAGCCGCGCAATGTCAATCGCATGTTCAAGCGGCTGTGCGAGAAGGCGGGTGTTCCGCAGGTGCGGGTGCAGGATCTTCGCCATTCGTGCGCCACGCTGCTGTTCACGAAGGGTGTAGAGGCCGCGACGGTTCAGAAGATACTCCGACACAGCTCGATCACTGTGACGACCGGGATCTACCTGGAGGTGATCGAGGCGGTGAAGCGCGACGCGCTGGATTCGATGGACACCTTGTTCGACTCCTCCGACGACACCGCGATCTGAACTGTCGTCAGTCGTGTCGTCAGCCCGAGATTCGCGAGGTGCCGGAACGACAAAGACCAGGCCCGGGAATCCGCCGGACCTGGTCTTTTGTTCGAGTGGAGCTAAGGGGACTCGAACCCCTGACCCCCACACTGCCAGTGTGGTGCGCTACCAGCTGCGCCATAGCCCCTGGTTAGTTGCGCTTCGAGCTACCCCGCCGCGCCTGAATGAAGTTACACCAACGGTGTGTCGGCGACCAAATCGCCTCGATTCGGGGGTGACAAGAGAGGGTGGATGCGCCTAGTATCGAACACGTGTTCGAACGATTCCAGTGGTAAGGGCGGTAGTTGGTAGGACACTCGGAACGGCCAGAGCAGATGGGGTTGCTGGTTTGTTCGTTCCGAGCGTCCAGCTCCCCGGAAGTCGCGCGGACGTGAGACACCTCGAGGTGCGGTCTAGGGACAGGGGGCCGGATCGCGCTGTCGAGTGCGCGGGCCGGGCAGCGGCAGGTGGAGCCGCTGCCCGGCCCCAGGCCAACTGAAAACTCGGCGAGCGGTGATCCCGGGGGCTGGGGATGTCGGGTCGCTCCGCCGAGTGGGCCGGGGCGTCGATTTGGTGGAGTCGGCGTTCCGGCCCTTCGGTTCGCCGGAAGCGTCCGGATCGTAAAAAGGGACCGGACTACGGTGTCTGTCCGTGCGGCGACAGAAGCGGCCCCCGCTCAACCGGCGAGCGAGACCACCCAATCCTCGTCGTTGGTGTCCACCTTGGTCGTGCCGTCGAATACCGCGGGTGTGGCCGCGGAACCACCCAGCGCCTCGCCGAGCGCCGCCGTCTGCGCCATCGCGGTGGCGCGCGCGGAGTCGACCTCGGCACCGGCGGCGATGCATTGCCGCACAGGTTCGGCGGCTCCGGCGTCGCCCGCGATCGCGGCGAGCTCCTCGTTGCTCAGGTCGGCGCCCCCTTCGCTGGGACGCTTGGTGGTGAACAGTTCCGTGTGGAACTTGGAGTAGATCGGGCCCGAACCCGCTTGGGCCACACACCGGTTCGCGGCGACGGCGCGGGTCGAGTAGTCCTTGCTCCGGGAGCGGGCGTCGAGGAAGTTCACCAGGCGATAGCGCACGGCCAGCGCGCCCTCATCCATCTTCTGCGCGATCTCTTGGCCGTAGATGCGCTCCAGGCTGCCGCAACCGGGGCACAGTGGGTCCTCGAAAATGTCGATGGTCTTCTTCGCGTCCGGGCGACCGAGCAGAATCGAGCCGTTCGGCTCCAGCATCGAGTGCACCGCCGGGTCCCGCACCGAACCGTAGCCGTCGTTGCGGACGGCCGCGTCGTCGCGCCCCCAGCGGATCGCCGCGATGACGATCAGCACGATCAGCACGAGAGCTACCGCACCGAGCCCGTAGGTGGTCGCACTGGACATCGGCCGTGGTGTGTAATTCGAACGCGATTCACTCACATGGACACTTTGCCGCAACGAACCACCATTCCCACCGCCGGGCCACTGATCCGACGGACGCCCGCACGCTGACCGCACGGCATCTCCCTGCACGGGCCACGCGGTACCCGGCGCGGTTCGCACCGGCCTGGCGTCTGCCGTACCGCTTATCTAGAGTTCAGCGCCTGCGGGTGCGTCGCTCCGGTCGCCGGCGTTTGCCGCGAGACATCGGGCGCCCCGGCGGATATTCCACCTCGTTCGTGTCGACGACCGCGGTGCCCGGTGCGGTCCGCACCGGCCTGGCGTCTGCCGTACCGCGGCGATCGCCGGTCACAGCCGAGGGTCCACCCGCCGGTCCGTCGGATTCCACCACCGTCCTGGCGCCATCCGACAAGCGGCCCGCCATGCTGTCCGAATCTGCCGAGTCCTCTCGAAGATCGCTTCGAATCGCACCGGGCTCGGCCACCACCGGCACCGGGCTGTCGGCGACCGGCGCGCCGGACACCTCGTTCAGCACACGGTCGATCCGAGCCGATGGCCGCTCGGCGTCGTCCGCTCCTCCGGAACGTTCGGACGGAATCTCCGAATGAGCGGAGACTCCGCGCCGCAGCGGCTCGGGGACGACGGCCCAGACGAGCGCGGCCACCGCGAGCAGGGCGCCGGTCACGCCGAGCGCGAGCCCGTAGGACGCCCGCTGCGCCAAGGCGCCGACAGCGACTGGTCCGATGACGGTGCCGAGGTCGGCGGCCATCTGGAAACCGGCCAGCACCGGCCCACCGCGCGCCTTGGGCCCGATGATGTCGGCGACGGCCGCCTGCTGAGTGGGTGTGAACATGCCGGAACCCAGCCCGGCCAGGAACGAGGTGGCGAGCAGCCACGGCAGATCGGTTGCAAGCCCGAGGCCCGCCGTGCCGACCGCACACACCAGCGAGCCGCTGATCACGAATGGTTTCCGCCCCCACCGGTCGGACAGCCGCCCCGCCGCGAACAGCACCGTGACGTTGCCCGCGGCGAATACCGTCAACGCGACGCCTGCCATACCCGGCGATTGGTGCAGCACCTCGACGACGAGCAGCGGCACCAGAGCCATCCGGACACCGAACACGGCGGCTCCGTTGGCGAAGTTCGACAGCAGCACTGCCCGGTACTCCGGCCGCGCCAAGCCCTCGCGGAAGGACATCATGCGGGCGCCGCCGAACGGCTCCGGCGCGGCAAGCTCCGAATTCCGCAGGCTCAGGTACACCACGACGCTGACCACGAACAACGCGACCGCGTAGATCACGAACGGCCAGCGCAGCCCGAGCCCCGACAATCCGCCGCCAACGAGCGGCCCGCTCACCGAGCCGACCAGGAAGCTGGTCGACCACAATCCGGAGACCCGGCCGCGCTGGTCGGGCGGCGACATCCGGATGACCAGCGCCAGCGACGACACGGTGAACATGGTCGATCCGATGCCGCCGAGCGACCGCAGCACCATGAGCTGCCAGTAACTCTGAGCCAGTGCGCTCGCACCGGTGGACAACGCGACGATCAGCAGCCCGCCGAGGTAGACCGAGCGCTCCCCCAGCCGCTGCACCAGCCGTCCGCTCACCGGCGCGAACAGCAACCGCATCAGCGCGAACGCGGAGACGATGGCCGAGGCGGCCGCCACGCCGACGCCGAACCCGCGCGCGAACTGCGGCAACACCGGGGCGACCAAACCGAACCCGATGGCGATGACGAACGCGCCCCCGACCAGCACCCAGATCTCGCTGGGCAGGGGCTTGGATCTACCGGTCACCGGACAGCGCCTGCCCCACCAATTCCTCCGCGGCCGTCTGCACCTCGGCGAGGTGCTCGGGTCCGTGGAACGACTCCGCGTAGATCTTGTACTTGTCCTCGGTGCCGGAGGGGCGAGCGGCGAACCACGCGTTCTCGGTGGTCACCTTCAGGCCGCCCAGTGGCGCGCCGTTGCCCCGCGCCCTGGTGAGCACGGCGGTGACGGGCTCCCCGGCGATCTCCTTCGTCGTGATCATGTCCGGAGTCAACTTCGCGAGCAGCTGTTTCTGTTCCGCGGTGGCGGGTGCGTCGATCCGCGCGTAGGCGGGGCTGCCGTAGCGGCGTTCGAGTTCGACGTAGCGCGCCGACGGGCTCTGCCCGGTGACCGCGGCGATCTCGCCGGCGAGCAGCGCGAGCAGGATGCCGTCCTTGTCGGTGGTCCAGACCGTGCCGTCCATCCGCAAAAACGACGCGCCCGCGCTCTCCTCGCCACCGAATGCCAAGCTGCCGCTGAACAATCCGGGAACGAAGAACTTGAATCCGACGGGCACCTCGTGCACGTCGCGGCCGAGCACGGAGACGACCCGGTCGATCATCGACGAGGTCACCGCGGTCTTGCCGATTTTGGTCAGCGCGTCCCACCCCATCCGATTGGCGACCAGGTATTCGATGGCCACCGCGAGGAAGTGGTTCGGATTCATCAACCCGCCGTCGGGCGTCACGATGCCGTGCCGGTCGGCGTCGGCGTCGTTGCCGGTGGAGATGTCGTAGTCGTCCTTGATCGCGATCAGCGAGGCCATCGCGTAGCGGGAGGACGGGTCCATCCGGATGTTGCCGTCGCTGTCGAGGGTCATGAACCGCCAGGTGGGGTCCACGAACGGGTTGACCACCTCTAGCTCGAGATCGTAGCGCTGGCCGATCTCCTCCCAGTAGTCGACGCTGGCGCCGCCCATCGGGTCGGCGCCGAGCCGGATGCCCGCTCCGCGGATCGCGTCCAGGTTCAGCACGTTGGGCAGGTCGTCGATGTAGTGGTCGAGGTAGTCGTAGCGTTCCACGCCGCTGTCCAGCGCGCGTTGCAGTGTCGTGCGCTTGACCTCGGTGAGCCCGTCGCGCAGCAGTTCGTTCGCGCGCGCGGCGATGGCGTCGGTGGCCGTGTTGTCGGCCGGGCCGCCGTGCGGCGGG
This sequence comes from Nocardia sp. NPDC057455, assembly GCF_042802775.1. Lineage (NCBI taxonomy): Bacteria > Bacillati > Actinomycetota > Actinomycetes > Mycobacteriales > Nocardiaceae > Nocardia > Nocardia sp. NPDC057455. The sequence goes on from NZ_JBHVDM010000040.1 coordinate 53,988, forward strand.
TTGTATTTGAAGCCGCCGTCGCGGGGCGGGTTGTGCGACGGGGTGACCACGATGCCGTCGGCCTGATGCTTGGTGCCGCCTCGATTGTGGCGCAGCACAGCGTGACTCAGCGCGGGCGTGGGAGTGTAGCGATCGCGTGCGTCGATCACCGCGGTGACGTCGTTGGCGGCGAGCACTTCGAGCGCGGTGGTCCAGGCGGGCTCGGACAGGGCGTGGGTGTCCCTGGCGAGATAGACCGGCCCGGTGATGCCCCGCGTGGCGCGGTACTCCACGATCGACTGGGTGATTGCGAGGATGTGCGCCTCGTTGAAGGCACCGTCCAGGCTGGAGCCGCGATGTCCCGACGTTCCGAACGCCACCCGCTGGGCCGGATCTCCCGCGTCCGGAACACGGCTGTAGTACGCCGTCACCAGGTGCGCGATATCTTCCAGATCGGTGGGACGTGCGGGACGCCCGGCTCGATCGTGGGCCATGCTCGGGTCTCCCTTCCGTATCGGCTGCGCCCGGCTCGTCATGAGGATCATGCCCACGACCGCCCGGTTACCGCCGACCCCACGGCCACGTCGTTCACGTCGGCCACCCGCCGCAACGTCTTGTAGCCGTACATGCTGAACGTGGTCGGCACGGTGCGGAAGCCTGCTTCCGCGACGGCGAGCGGCCGATGGCCCGCCGACGCGCCGCTCAGATCACCGAGCCGCGCCGAACCGACAATGGTAACGGCCGCTGTGTGCGACGGCATCAACGAGATGAAACCCGCTGGTGCCGCGCAGGCTACGGAAGACCCGGCGGGGGCATCGGGCTTGCCGCGCGGTCTTGTCATCGCTCGCCTTCCTGCCACTGGTCCACCGGCGCCAAGGTGACGTTGACCGAGCCGAACAGCTCGGCGTTCCGCTCGACGAAGGCGCGCAGGCGTTCCGGCTCGTCGACCAGCATCAGCAGCAATGGAAGGTGGTCGGCGACATCGAGGATCCGGGTGGTGTGCACGTGCGAGGACGCACCGTAGCCCTCGATGCCACGCCACACGCTGGCGCCCGCGAGCCCGGTATCCCTGGCCCGGCGCACGATCTCGTGGTAGAGGGGCGTGTGCCGCCACTTGTCGTCCTCGTCGAGCAGCACGGTGAGCCGTGCGGCGGGCCGCCATCGTCCCGCCGTGGCAGCGCCCGTTTGCGAACCACTCATTGCCTGCCCCCTTCCGTCGTGCCGTTCCCGTAGATCGCCGAGCCGAACCGAGTACCCACCGTGCCATGCCCGCGCCGGGCTCCGCCGTCCCGGCCGCACCACCGCCACTCCCCGAGGCGGCCGAGCGCGGGGAGTGCCGCGCCCGGTCCGAGGAGTCTACGAACCTCGCGGGTGGGGTGGAGAGGGTGGTGCGACCGCCGGGTACGCCGAGGCCGATCAGGGTACGTAGCAGTCTCTTGGCTACCCACGTCGAATCGGCCGGAATCCTCGCGATTCCGATGGCAAAGCATCCCATGACATTTACCGCGTGGGTCGGAAACGGGACGGCTCACCTCTGCACGAGACCGGATCGAGCACAATGCCGACGGTTTTCAGCAAGGCCCGCCACATCTACTTACCTCGTATTTTGCACCAATACTGGTGATCAGGGAGCGCTTTTGCGCTGCGCGGCCGACGGGCGTCGCGCATCGGGCACGACGCCGAGGGAGAATCGCAGGCAACCTTGATTCGACGGCGACGTCGGACGGAAAAGAACCACCCCGATACGGCACTCCGACTCTGGGAGCGGCCGATTGGCAATCTCAGAGCACCGATCGAGCCGACCGACGGCGCGGCCACCTCGCCGCGCACCGGCGAACCGGATCCCGCGCCGTGCGGTTCGACGACGGCCGCCGCCCCTGCGACGAGGTCGCGGGAGCGGCGGCCGGGCTGTGCGCAACCGGATCAGGGGTGGCGCACTCGGATCAGTGCGCGAGCACCGGCTCTCCCTCGGAGGGCACCGGCACCGTGCTCGGCATCAGCACCGCGGTGAGGATGCCGCCCGCCACGAAGATCGCCGTGGCCCACCAGAAACTGGTGGTGTAGCTCTCGATCGCGGACTGCGCGATGGAGAGCGGGTCCGGCGTACGGATGGACAGGTAGTCGGTGGCCGCGGACGCCGCGATCGTGCTCAGCAGCGCCGTGCCGATCGAGCCGCCCACCTGCTGGCTGGTGTTGATCATCGCCGAGGCCACACCCGCGTCCTCGTGCTGCACGCCCGAGGTGGCGCCCTGGAAGGCGGTCGACATCGCCCCGCCGAGGCCGAGACCCAGCAGGATCAGGGCGGGCAGGATGTGCGTGGCGTAACCGGTGTCCAAGCCGATCCGGGTCAGCCAGGCCATGCCCGCAGCCGCGATCAGGAAGCCGCCGCTGACCACGATCTTCGGGCCGAGTTTCGGCAGCAGCAGCGAGGGCGCGGTGGTCGAGGAGACCACCATGGCGGCGACCATCGGCAGGAACGCGACGCCGGTCATGATCGGCGAGTAGCCCAGGGTGAGCTGCATGTAGTAGGTGAGGAACAGGAAGATCGCGAACATCCCGATACCCATGACGAACACGGTCAGGTAGGAGGTGCCGCGCATCCGGTCGAGCACGATCCGCATCGGAAGCAGCGGGTGCGCGACCCGGGTCTCCAGCCAAGCGAACACCGCGATCAGCGCCGCACCGCCGAGCAGGTAGGCGAGGGTGACACCGTCGGTCCACCCGTCGGATTCCGCGTGCGAGAACCCGTAGACGATGCCGAACAGACCGGCGGTGACCACGACCGTGCCGGGGATGTCGAGCTTGGGCCGCTCGGTGGTCGCGTGCTTGGCCAGCAGCAGCACCGCGCCCACCAGGGCGACGGCCGCGAAGGCGAGGTTGACGAACATCACCCAGCGCCACGAGGCCCATTCGGTGAGCGCGCCGCCGAGCAGCAGCCCGATCGCGCCGCCGGTGCCCGCGACGGCACCGAAGATGCCGAAGGCCTTCGCCCGTTCGGACGGTTCGGTGAAGGTCACCGTGAGCAGGGAGAGCGCGGCGGGCGCCAGCAGCGCGCCGAAGACACCCTGCCCGACCCGGGCGGCGACCAGCATCTCGAAGCTGGTGGCGGCGCCACCGATGGCGGAGGCGACCGCGAAGCCGACCAGACCGACGATGAAGGTGTTGCGCCTGCCGAACAGGTCGCTGAGGCGCCCGCCGAGCAGCAGCAGGCTGCCGAATGCCAGCGCGTATCCGGTGACCACCCAGGAGCGGTCGCCGTCACTGAAGCCGAGATCCTGCTGCGCGGCAGGCAGCGCGATGTTCACCACGGTCGCGTCGAGCACGACCATGAGCTGGGCGACACCGAGGACGGCGAGCACCCACCAGCGCAGGGCGTGCGAGCCGCGCCGCTCGCTTCCCGTCTGCTCAGGGGCGGGAGCCCCACGGTCGATGGCGGTAGTCATGTGTCCCCTTATGTCTCGAGCTTTGATCCGGAGGGAACTCCTCCGCTTACTTGAAGAATCTATCACGATAACGGAGACAAGGCCTCCGGTTAATCCCCGAGGTTGATAGAATGACTGTGTGAATCACGCCACGGTCGCCTCTCCACCCCGGCGTCTGCGGGCCGATGCCGCACGCAACCAGCAGCGCATCATCGCCGCGGCGCGGGAACTGTTCGCCGACCACGGACTTGAGATCACGCTCGACGACGTGGCCGAACGCGCGGGCGTGGGTGTCGGCACGGTCTATCGCCGCTTCGCGAACAAGAAGGAACTGATCGTCGAGGTCTTCGACCAGAACCTGAACGATTTCGCCGACGCCGCCGACGCCGCCTACCGACATCCCGACCCATGGTTCGGACTCGTCGAATTCTTCGAGTACGCGTGCAGACACATGGCCACCAACCGAGGGTTCAGCGAGGTCATGCTCGAACTCGAGGACGACGAGACCGACCGGTTCGCGGTCGTGCGCGATCGCATCAAGCCCACCGTGACGGCCATCTGCGCTCGCGCACGGGACGCGGGCGTGCTCGCCGACGGCATCGAGCCCTCGGACTTCTTCGCGCTCGTGCACATGGTCGACGGGCTCGCCGAATTCGCCAAGCCGGTCAATCCCGATGTCTGGCAGCGGTATATGGCCATCATGTTGAACGGAGTGCGGGGCGACGGCACGCCGCGCAGGCATCTCGACGTCCCTCCGCTGACCGACGACGAGGTCGAGCACGCCAAGCAGCACCTGACCTGCGGCTGGCGCAAGCGGTAGCGAAATCGGACCATAAGTAGCGCGCGTCACGTTCACTCCCGTAAAGTTGGTCACATGACCAACTCGTGGGTGAACTGGGCAGGCGATCAACGGTGCGCGCCCGCGATCCTCGCCGCGCCGCGCTCCGTCGAGGAAGTGGCCGGCCTGCTCGCCGACGCCGAAGCCGTCGGCCGCACGGTGCGCGTCGCCGGGACCGGCCATTCGTTCACCGACGCCGTCCTGACCGACGGCACGCTGCTGAGCCTGGCGAAGCTCGATCGCGTCCTCGACGTCGACCGGGCGAACGGCCTGGTTCGGGTGGAAGCGGGTATCAGCCTGAACGCGGTCGGCACCGCCCTGCACGCGCACGGTCTCGCCTTCCCGAACCTTGGCGACATCGACGTGCAGACCGTCGCGGGCGCCATCGCCACCGCCACCCACGGCACCGGCGCGACCTTGCAGAATCTCTCCGCCGCGGTGCATTCGCTGGAATTGATGCAGGCCGACGGAACCCGGGTCGAACTGAACGAGCACACCGATCCCGACGGCTGGCGGGCGGCGCGGGTCGGCATCGGCGCACTGGGCGTCGTCACCGCCGTGACACTGCGGATGGTGCCGTCCTTCGTGCTCGAGGGCGTCGAACGGCCGATCCCGGTGGAGGAGGTACTCGCCGACCTGGACTCCTTCGTCGACGGCAACGACCATTTCGAGTTCTACATGTTCGCGCACAGTCCACTGGCCATGACCAAGCGCAACAACCGCGTGGCCCTGCCCGAGCAGCCGCGCCCCAAGGCGGTGGACTGGTTCGCCGACATCCTGATGTCCAACCACCTGTTCGACGCGCTGTGCAGGCTGAGCCGTAGGCAACCGCGCCTGGTCCCGTTCATTCAGCGCAGCGCCGCCTACGCGGGCAGCTACCGCCGTCAGGTGGACCGCTCCTACCGGGTGTTCGCCTCCCCCCGCCTGATTCGCTTCACCGAGATGGAGTACGCCATTCCGCGCGAATATTCCGTCGACGCGATCCGCGAGATCAAGGAACTGACCATGCGCTTCGACACCCCGATGCCCATCGAGGTGCGGTGGGTCGCGCCCGATGACGCGTTCCTGTCTCCGGCGGGCGGCCGCGACACCTGCTACATCGCGGTCCACCAATACCGGGGCATGGAGTTCCAGCCGTACTTCCGCGCCTGCGAGGCGGTGTTCGACCGCTACCAGGGCCGCCCGCACTGGGGCAAACGCCACTTCCAGACCGCGGCGACCCTGCGGGACCGCTATCCCGACTGGGATCGGTTCGCCGAGGTGCGCCGGCGCTTCGACCCGAAAGGGCGTTTCGCCAACCCCTACCTCGATCGGGTGCTCGGGCCGGTCGGCTGAATCCGGCTCACCGGGGCCCCGCCGCCGCGCTCACGCGGCGAGAATCTCCGCGACCAGGCGGGGCACGGCCGTGCCGATGGGTTCACGGATGATCTCGGTGGCCATGTCGTCGTACGGCGTCGGCTCGGCGTTCACGATGACCAGGTCGGCGCCGTTGTGCACGGCGATGGAACACATCGATGCGGCGGGCTCGACCTGCAACGACGTTCCGATGGCCAGGAAGACCTCGCTCGTCTCCGCGGTGAGCGCGGCCTCGGTCATGGTCCGGCGGTCCATCTGCTGACCGAACATCACGGTGGCGGCCTTGAGGATGCCGCCGCAGCCGGGACACGGCGGGTCGGGTTCACCCGCGGCCACCCGCTCCAACGTGGCGGACATCGAGGTCTGGTAGTCGCATTCGACGCAGACCACCTCGAACATGTTGCCGTGGATCTCGATCACCCGGTCCGGCGAGGACCCCGCCCGCTGATGGAGGCGATCGATGTTCTGGGTGATGATGGTGACCGCCCGCCCGGCCCGCTCCAAATCAGCGAGGGCGTTGTGCGCGGCGTTGGGCACGGCCTGCCAGGCCGGATTGTCCCGTCGCGCGAGCCAGGCGCGTTCCCGCAAGCCGGCGTCGGCCACATAGCTCTGATAGGTCGACAGCAATTCGGCGATCGGATCCTTCGTCCACACCCCGCGCGGGCCGCGGAAATCGGGGATGCCCGAATCGGTGGAGATGCCCGCCCCCGTGAGCACCCCGATCCGGCCGCTACGACTGCGCCACTCGGTCGTCATGTCTGCACAGCCTAGGGGCAGCCACAAGATCACCGGCATAGATGATGAGAGACTTATAGTGTTATCATCTCATTGTATTGAGTTCGGCCGATCAAGGGAGATCACGATGACCGCGTCCGTCGCACGCGAATCCACCGGCGCGCGAACCCTGCCGCCCCGCCGCCCGATCGAACCGGGCACCCAGATGTGGGAACAGACCGGACTGGTCACCTTCTCCCTGACGGCGGGCTCGGCCTTCCTGCTGCAGACCATGGAGCCGACCATCTCCGCGGTGGTGGACGAGCACTCCACCTTCCGCACCGATCCCATGGGCCGCGCCATGCGCAGCCTGGCGTCGGTGATGATGTGGGTCTACGGCGGCGAGGAAGCGCTCGCCGAGGCCGACCGGCTGCGTGAGCTGCACGCATCGCTGAACACCACCGACGCCGACGGCGTCCGGCACACCGCGCTGTCCAGCGCCCCGTGGGCCTGGGTACTGCACACCGGAACCTTCGCCTTCACCGAGAGCGCCAAGTACTTCGCCAAGCGCCCGCTCACCGCGGCGGACAAGGAGGCGTACTTCCAGGAGACGCTGCAGCTGTTGCGCAATTTCTCGGTGGCGCCCAAGGAGATCCCCGCGAATTACACCGAATTCGAGAAGTTCTTCGACGACACCGTCGCGAACCACCTGGTCGCCACCGACACCGCGCGCGATTACCTGCGGGTGATCCGTTCCGTCGCTCCGCCGAAGCAGCTGCCGCGTGCGCTGCACCCCGCCTGGAAGGCGGCAGTGGCGCCGATCGGCTGGCTCCAGTACTTCGTGACGGTCGGCACCACGCCCGAGGTCGCGCGGCAGAAGCTCGGGCTCACCTGGACCGCGGCCGACGAACGCAAGCTGCGCGTGCTCGGCTGGCTGATCGCGCGGTTGGTTCCGCTGCTGCCGGAGCGCTTGCGCTACTTCCCCATCGCCTACGAGGCCCGCCGCCTGGAACGCGACCGGCAGCGGCTGCGCAAGATGATCGACCTGCGTCCGATCTGACACGTTCCCGGAAAACCGTTTCCGGGTAACCACTGCCGGTGGGGCGGGACGACCCGATCCCCGTCGCTGACGCCTGCCCGTACCC
>NZ_JBHVDM010000041.1:0-57134 GCF_042802775.1 Nocardia sp. NPDC057455
GGCGGCGGGCGGTCATTACGAGACGACGGGCAGGTAGACGGCGTTGCCTTTGCCTGCGAACTCGGCGGACTTCTCCGCCATGCCCGCTTCCAGCGCCTCGACCTCGTTCAGGCCGTGGCGCTCGGCGTATTCGCGCACGTCCGCCGAGATCCGCATCGAGCAGAACTTCGGGCCGCACATCGAGCAGAAGTGGGCGGTCTTGGCGGGTTCGGCGGGCAGCGTTTCGTCGTGGTATTCGCGCGCGGTGTCCGGGTCGAGGGACAGGGCGAACTGGTCACGCCAGCGGAATTCGAAACGGGCCTTGGACAGTTCGTCGTCGCGCTGCTGGGCGTGCGGGTGCCCCTTGGCCAGGTCGGCGGCGTGTGCGGCGATCTTGTAGGTGATCACGCCGACTTTCACGTCGTCGCGGTTGGGCAGGCCCAGGTGTTCCTTCGGCGTGACGTAGCAGAGCATGGCGGTGCCCGCCTGCGCGATGATGGCCGCTCCGATGGCCGAGGTGATGTGGTCGTAGGCCGGTGCGATGTCGGTGGCGAGCGGGCCGAGCGTGTAGAACGGCGCCTCCTCGCACCACTCTTCCTCGAGCCGGACGTTCTCCACGATCTTGTGCATCGGCACGTGACCGGGGCCCTCGATCATCACCTGCACGCCATGCGATTTCGCGATCTTGGTGAGTTCGCCCAGGGTGCGCAGCTCGGCGAATTGCGCCTCGTCGTTGGCGTCGGCAATGGAGCCGGGCCGCAGGCCGTCGCCGAGGGAGAAGGTGACGTCGTAGCGGGCCAGGATCTCGCAGAGTTCCTCGAAGTGCGTGTACAGGAACGATTCCCGGTGATGCGCCAGGCACCAGGCTGCCATGATCGACCCGCCGCGCGAGACGATGCCGGTCACCCGCTTGGCGGTCAGCGGGATGTAGCGCAGCAGCACGCCCGCGTGCACGGTCATGTAGTCCACGCCCTGCTCGCACTGCTCGATCACGGTGTCGCGGTAGATCTCCCAGGTGAGCGCGGTCGGGTCGCCGTTCACCTTCTCCAGCGCCTGATAGATCGGCACGGTACCGACCGGGACGGGGGAGTTGCGCAGGATCCACTCGCGGGTCTCGTGGATGTTCTTGCCGGTGGACAGGTCCATGATGGTGTCCGCGCCCCAGCGGGTCGCCCACACCATCTTCTCCACCTCCTCGGCGATCGAGGAGGACACGGCCGAGTTGCCGATGTTCGCATTGATCTTGACCAGGAACTTCTTGCCGATGATGGTCGGCTCGAGTTCCGGATGCTTGTGGTTGGCCGGGATGACCGCGCGGCCCGCGGCCACCTCCTCGCGCACCAGTTCCGGTGCGACGCCTTCGCGCGCGGCGATGAAGCGCATCTCGGGTGTGACGATGCCCTCGCGGGCCCAGGCGAGTTGGGTGCGCGGGCCCGTCCCCTCGGTTCTGGTCCAGGTGTCACGCAGCTTCGGTAGACCGCCTTCGAGATCGATCGTCGCCGTCTCGTCGGTGTACGGGCCCGACGTGTCGTAGACGTCGAAGTGCTCGCCATTGGTCAGATTGATCCGGCGCACCGGTATGCGCAGGTCTTCGACCTCGAGATAGTGCTTGACGCTGCCCTCGATGGGGCCGGTGGTGACATTGTCGACGGGTGCGGATGCGCCGTCGGACGCAGCGGCGGGTGCCATCTATTTCCTCCCTACGCCGGCATTACCCGGTCAGGTTCATACGGTCGACGGCCCTGACGCCTCTCGGCTAGCCGTCCTCTCAGCCCGCTGGTGCGAGCCCCCGTTGGTTGTGAAATTTTCCCGCCCGACCATACCCGGACCGCCCGGCCGCGTGCCCGGCGATTCGCCGGGACCGCGCGAACTCCCAGGCACCGGCAGCAGTGTTCGTGCGCGCCGCCCGGATCCGTAGCCGTAACCGTCGTCAGGACAACCGCGGCCGCGCGCCGCAGGTCCACGCAGGCTCCCGGCCTCGTCGTGCTCCGCATGTTCGATCGGAGTTACCCGTCTTCCTGCGACTCCGGCCTCGCCGAATGGCCGGGCGCGCCGCGGGTGCGGCGGGCTTCTTTCATCTCGGCTTCGTAGAGGTGGCGGCGACCGTCGAGCAGTTCATCCCGGACGGCCCGTTCCACGTCGCGGAACAGGCCGTAGTAGCCGTCGTCGTATTCCTCGATGATCTGGAACGTCCAGCGTCCGGCGAGCACGTTGCGACCGATCAACTCGGTGGATATCCGGTCGGCGATGTGGGTATGGCCCGCCTCGCGGAACAGCTCCACGGCCTCGTCGAGCGCCAGGTCGGCGCCGCCGGTCAGCTGGTGGAAGGCGTAGAGGTGACCGCGGGCGCGTTCGATGATCTCCAGGGCCTCCGAGAGTTTGCCGGTGGCGGCGACGGTGGTGTCGCCGACGCCGTCGGGCCGACGGTGCGCTACGTCCGGGCGATCGGTCATGACCTCGCTCCTTGTCTGGCGGATGCAACCGTAGCCGCGGCGTACCCGGATGGGGGCGAGCTCAAGCGCTGTAAGTTTGCTGCTGCGCTCCGGATGGGCGGGGAACTTCCGGCGCAGGCGTCGTATCCGTCGGCGCGCTCCACCCGGATCGGCGGAGAGCCTTCAGCGGCGACCGGGCGGTGCCGCCGTCTCGTCGGCCGCGACCCGATGGTGGCGGGTCAACCGGTGCCGAACGGCCGACGACAGACCGAGGCGCCACCGCTCGGTGGCCGGTGCTCAGCGCGAATGCGCGGGACGGATGCGGCCGGTGACCTCGCCCAATCCGATGCGGGAGGTGCGGGGACCGGGAGCCGATGCCGTGATCGTCACTTCGTCGCCGTCTTCGAGGAAGGTGCGTTGCCGATCGTTCACCAGGATCGGTTGGCTGCCGCCACAGGACAACTCGATGAACGACCCGCGCTGGTCCGGTTCTGGACCGGAGATGGTGCCGGAGGCGAACAGATCACCGGTGCGGGTGGAAGCGCCGTTCGCGGTGAGATGAGCGAGCATCTGCGCCGGTGACCAGTACATCCGGGCATAGGGCGGGTGCGCGACCGGGTGACCGTTCCACGCCACGGTGAGATCGATGTCCAGGCCCCAAGCCTCGTCCCCCCGCAGGTAGGGCAGTGGCGCGGGCGACTGTTCGGGCAGCGGTATGCGCGCGGACTCCAGGGCGGCCAGCGGGGTGATCCACGGTGCGAGCGAGGTCGCGAACGACTTGCCGAGGAATGGCCCGAGCGGTTGATACTCCCAGGCCTGGATGTCGCGTGCGGACCAATCGTTGACCAGCGCGACGCCGAAGACCCGGTCGGCGAACTCGTCGATGCCGACCGGCACGCCGAGCCGCGAGCCGACACCGATCACGAAGCCGAGTTCGGCCTCGATGTCCAGCCGCCGCGAAGGGCCGAACTCCGGCGCACCGGATTCGGATCGGCGCTGCCCGCACGGCCGCGCGACCTCGGTGCCGGACACCACCACGGTCCCGGCCCGCCCGTGATAGCCCACCGGCAGGTGGCGCCAGTTCGGCAGCAGCGGGTCACCGTCCGGTCGGAACAGGCGACCGAGGTTCGTCGCGTGATCGATGCTCGCGTAGAAGTCCACGTAGTCGCCGATCCGTACGGGCAGCCGTAGTTTCACATCGGACAGGGGGTGTACCGCCGCGCTGTCCAGCTCGCCTTCGACCGCCTCGCGAATCCGGTCGCGGACCGCGCGCCAGCGTCCGGGCCCCTGGGCCAGGAAGGCGTTCAGGCTCGGTTCGGCGAACACCGGATCGTCCACAAGCGCGAGCACATCGATGACGTGCTCACCGAGCCGCACACCGACCCGCGGGCTTCTTCCGCTCGGCGCGAACACCCCGTACGGCAGGTTGTCCGGACCGAACAGGGACTCCGGGGAGACCTCGACCCTGGTCCTCACGCGGGGCCACGCCCGGACCAGGTCCATGCGTAGGTCGGGTCCTCGCAGGCCAGGGCGCCTTCACCGAGTTCCAGCGGACGGAAGGTGTCCACCATGACGGCCAGCTCGTCGAAGTACTCGATGCCGATGCTGTTCTCGTAGGCGCCGGGTTGCGGGCCGTGGGCGTAGCCGCCGGGGTGCACCGACACCGAGCCCTGGGTGATCCCGGAACCCTTGCGCGCTTCGTAGTTGCCACCGCAATAGAACATGACCTCGTCGGAATCGACGTTCGAGTGGTAGTACGGCACGGGGATCGACAGCGGGTGGTAGTCCACTTTGCGCGGCACGAAATTGCAGATGACGAAGTTGCCGCCCTCGAATGCCTGATGGACGGGCGGCGGCTGATGGATACGGCCGGTGATCGGTTCGAAGTCGGCGATATCGAACGCGTACGGATACAGGCAGCCGTCCCAGCCCACCACGTCGAACGGATGGGTGGCATAGACCATCCGGGTTCCGACCACCCGCCCACCGGCGCGGTGCTTGACCAGCACTTCCACCTCGGTGCCGGTCTCGGTGATCGTCTCGGCCGGTCCGTGCAGGTCCCGCTCACAGTACGGGGCGTGCTCGAGCAGCTGACCGAACTTCGACAGGTAGCGCTTCGGCGGCGTGATGTGGCCGGAAGCCTCGATCACGTACGCCCGCAGCGGTTCCGGGCCGGTGGGCCGCCACCGATGCGTCGTGGCCCGCGGAATGAGCACTTGGTGGCCCTGCCGGACGGGCAGCGCGCCGAACACGGTTTCGACCACCGCCGCGCCGGACTCCACGTACACCAGTTCGTCGCCGATCGCGTTGCGGTACAACGGCGATACACCCTTGGCGACGACGTAGGAGATGCGCACGTCGGCGTTGCCGAGCAGCAACCGCCGCCCGGTGACCGGATCGCTTTCCGACGGGGTGTCGCCGGGGAACAGGTTGTGCAGCCGCAGGTGACGGTGGCGCAGGGGGTGATTCGGCGTCGTCCGCTGATCGGGCAACTCCCAGACCGTCGAGTCGACCAGTGCAGGCGGCAGGCCGCGGTGGTAGAGCAGCGAGGAGTCGCCGGAGAAGCCCTCCTCGCCCATCAGCTCCTCGTAGTAGAGCCTGCCCTGCTCATCCCGATGCTGGGTGTGCCGCTTCGGCGGTACCGCACCCACTTGCCGATAGAACGCCATGACCGTTCCTCCGCCAGCCGGTGGTCGGATAGTTGATCACCATCGTAGTGCGGCCGGATCGTCGATCAGGCGTTTCGCAGGGCGCGATAGACCGAGGCCCCGACGAACGCGCCGAGATCCGCCGGTGTCCAGCCGTCTTGGTCCGCGAGCAGCGCGCGCACCGCCCCCTCACCCGCGGACACCCACTGCTCCACCAGCACGGGCAGCTTGCGCTCGGCGTCCACGGTGCCCCAGGCGCGCAGCGTCGGACGCAAGAGCTTGGCGCAGCGCTCGATGACGAGCGCGCGGCCGCGACCGAACGAATTCGCCACGGCGGGGTCGGGGTTGCCGTAGACCAGCCGCCAGGCGTCGGGCCGGCTCGCGGCCTTCGTCAGCAGCGCGCGGAACCCCTCGACGAACACGGTTTCGTCCGCGTCCACGTCGCGCGGGGACACCACCTCCAGCACGCCGCTGACCAGGTAGCCCTCCTCGCGCTGGATCAGCGCCTCGATCAGCTCGACCCGATCGGCGAAGCAGGCGTAGACCACCGGCCGGGTCACGCTCATCCGCTCCGCTATCGCGGCCATGGTGACCGCGGCGATGCCGTTCTCCACGGCGATGGCCAGCGCGGTGTCGAGCACTTGCGGGCGGCGGCGCTCCGGGCCGAGGTGCTGCGCCCGTTGCCGTTGCCCGTCGCTGTTCACGCCGCCCAGCCGGGCGCTGGTTGCCCGGTTCCCGCTGCTGCGGCGGGGGAAAGGCGGCTGCGCCGGGCGGGTCACGAGGCCCCTGGGCCGTCGGCGAACTCGGCGATCACCGGAGCGTGGTCGCTGGCGCCCTTGCCCTTTCGTGCCTCGCGATCGACCATCGCGTCCGTCACGGTGGCGGCGAGCGCGGGGGAGGCGAGGACGAAATCGATGCGCATTCCCTCTTTACGCGGGAAGCGCAGCTGGGTGTAGTCCCAGTAGGTGTAGACGCCCGGCCCCGGCGCGAACGGGCGCATGACGTCCGTGTACCCGGCGTCCACGACAGCCTGGAAGGCGTCGCGCTCCGGTTGCGACGTGTGCGTCTTGTCGGCGAAGTACTCCACGGACCAGACATCGTCGTCGGTCGGCGCGATGTTCCAGTCACCCACCAGCGCGATCTTGGCCCGCGGGTCCTCGGCCAGCCAGCGCGCGCCGTTGTCCCGTAGCGCGGTAAGCCATTCCAGCTTGTATGCGTAGTGCGGATCGGTCAAGGTGCGGCCGTTGGGCACGTACAGGCTCCACACCCGCACGCCACCGCAGGTGGCCCCGATCGCGCGGGACTCGACGACCGGCGTGCTGATCAGCGACTCGCCCGCGTCCTTGTCGAAGCCGGGTTGCTCGGGGAAGGCGAACTCGACGTCGGCGAGGCCGACCCGAGAGGCGATCGCCACTCCGTTCCACTGGTTGATGCCCAGGTGGGCAACCTCGTACCCCAGCTCGTCGAAGCGCTCGAACGGGAACTGGTCGTCCCGGCACTTTGTCTCTTGGAGGGCCAGCACATCGATGTCCTGGCGGTCGAGCCAGTCCGCGACACGGTCGAGCCGGGAACGGATCGAGTTGACATTCCAGGTGGCGAGACGCACGGTGGCCTTCCTTGCGGGGTGACAGGTCTGTTCTACCGCAGGTCGCCGGCCCCGGCGAGGGGTTGCGGCGCGGCGTAGCGGTAGGCGTGGTGTTCGACGAAGCCCAAATCGCGATACATCCCGCGGGCCGCCTCGTTGGCCGCCTCGACCTGGAGGTACGCGTGTGTCGCACCGCGATCGTGGCCCCAGCGCAGCAGCTCGGCGCAGACCAGCGAGCCGAGCCCGTGCCTGCGGTGCGCGGCGGCGACGGCCACGCAGGCGAGGCCGACCCAGCGGCGCCCGTCCGGGGCGGTGGTGAGCGCGCCGCGGCCGATCGCGATAGGGCGCGGCAGGCCGAGCGAGGCGAAGCCGAGTTCGCCGTCGAGAACCGCGGTCAGCACCTCGGGATCCGGTGCGGGAGCGTAGATCGCCTGTTCGGCGGGAACCTCGCCGCCGTGACGATGCACCTCCAGCCAGTCGGTGTCGGGGGCGGTCGCGATCCGCACCATCGAAGGACCCTGCGGCAGCACGAAATTGTCGAGATCGATGGCGAGCATGAGCGTTTCTCGCCGGCTGTGCCAGCCGGGCGGCACGGGGGCCAGCCGATCGGGCAGCGCGAGCTGCAAGGGCAGGCCATGCGCGGTGTACCACTCGCCGATGCGGTGCAGCGTCTCCGCGGACACGGCGGCGGGCGCCTCGGAACTGCCCAGCGGCACAGCTGAATTCGCGCGCCCGGTGTATCCGTGGCCCGCGCGGACCAGCCAGCCGTCGATCCACGCGTGTTCGACGCCCGGCCAGCCGTAGGCGGCCGCAGCCTCCAGCGCGCGGATCTCCTTGGTGCGAATCGGCCTGGGACCGATGGCTTTCAGCGCTACCACACGCTCCGGCGCCACCGAGACGACCGTACCGTCGGCGCCGCGAACGGTCGGCGGATCCAGGGAGACGAGCTCGCCGATCACGTCGGTCATCGGTTGGGGATAACCCGCGGGCAACCGATAGCGCAACACCACACGGCGGCCGAGCGGAATATCGGACAGGCCGGCGGCGGGGTCAGTCGTCATGCCCGAACGGGTCGGGATCGGTGCCCGGCAGCCAGCTCGAACCGGGTGTGCCCCAGCCGTTGCGTTTGATCGCCTTCTTGGCGGCCCGTGCGTTGCGGCCGACCAGCACGTCCACATAGAGGAAGCCGTCCAGGTGCCCGACCTCGTGCTGGAGCATGCGGGCGAAGAAGCCCTTGCCCTCCACCTCGACCGGCTCGCCGTGCTCGTCGGTGCCGGAAACCTTCGCCCAGTCGGCGCGGCCGGTGGGGAACTGTTCGCCGGGCACCGATAGACAGCCCTCCTCGTCGTCGTCCGGGTCGGGCATGGTCTCCGGGATCTGTGAGGTCTCCAGCACCGGGTTGATCACGACGCCGCGGCGCCGGGTGGCGGTGCCGTCCGCGCCGAGGTCGGGGCAGTCGTAGACGAACAGGCGCAGCGGAACGCCGACCTGATTGGCCGCGAGACCGACGCCGTGCGCCGCGTCGAGCGTCTCGTACATGTCCGCGATGAGCGGAGCCAATTCCTCCGGCGATTGGGTGACCCGTTCGGTCGGGTTGTGCAGAACCGGGTCGCCGACGATCACGATCGGGAGGATTGCCATGGGCCAATTATTGCCGTGGGTGCAACGTCACAGCGCCTCGGGTGCCGAACCGGAGACCGGATCTACCGGCAGGTAGGAAACACGCCGCGTCGCGGCCCGGGCGATTCCCCAGGTGCGTGGTTGAATGTTCCGCGACGTACAAGCACCATTTTCGTCTGGTGGTTACTCGGCGAGGGAGCGAGATGGACGGCGCAGCGGCACGGAATCTTTCCGAGAGCCAGGACGGCCCTTCCGCGAGCGAAGAAGTCACGACGGGGCAGGCTCCGGCCGAGCAGGCGGACGGCGCCGGGCTGAGCCGTCGCGAACTCGACATCCTCGCGTTCGAACGACAGTGGTGGAAGTACGCGGGGGCCAAGGAGGAGGCGATCCGCGAGCTGTTCGCCATGTCGCCGACCCGGTACTACCAGGTGCTGAACGCGGTGGTCGACCGGCAAGAGGCGCTGGCCGCCGACCCGATGCTGGTCAAGCGGCTGCGCAGGCTGCGCGCGAGCAGGCAGAAGGCGCGCGCGGCGCGACGGCTGGGATTCCAGGTCTGACCCGGCGATGCGGACCCGGACCCGCCCGGTGCGACTAGGCTCGCGAGGGTGAGCTACCCGAATCCCACCTCCGGTGGGCCACCGTTGCGCGCCCTGGCGATGGTGCTGATCGCGTTGGCCATCGTCTTCGCCGGTCTGGGCGCGATGTCGTTGTCGAGTTCCGACGCCGACACCGACGCCTCGGGGACCAGCGAATCGCCCACCTCCAGCGCGACGGCCGCGCCCCAGATCCCGGCGAGCACGACCACGCCGAAGGCGCCGACCTCGGCCGCGTCCTCGTCCAGCGCGGTGGCGACGGTCACGCCGACCACGACCGCCGCCGCGACCACCTCTGCCGCGGCCCGTTCGGTCGCGGTGCGTGTGCTGAACAACAGCATGGTGCCCGGACTCGCCGCCAAGACGGCGGGCCAGCTCTCGGCGAGCGGGTGGACGATCGCGGAAACCGGCAACTACCCCGGCACGAGTATCGCGAAAACCACTGTGTACTACGGCAACTCGCCCGGCGACAAGGAGGCGGCGCAGGCCGTCGCGGACGAGCTCGGTGCGGCGGTGGCGCCGAAGTCGGACGGAATCGGGGACAGCGGACCGGGTGTAACGGTGATCGTCACGGGTAACTGACCCGTGTGGCCGCTGTTCGCACGCTCGGACCGGCGAATGCTCGGTGAGGGCGCGCCGCCCTGTCGGTGCCTCGGCACGGCGGCGTGGCATCATCTTGTCCGGTAACGAACGTGTCCACCCAGCTTTACTCGTAAACTCGGTACTCGTAAAGGAGTTCCCCGATGGCCCCGTCCACAACTCGACGCCCGTCCTGGCGGACTGTGACCCCGGTGCTCGCGGTCGCGGTGTTCGGCCTCGCCGCCTGCTCGAACAGCCAGGAGTCGAGTGACGTCCAGGGAACCCCCCCGCCGGTGTGGACCGGGTCCGCGGCTCCGGCCGGGCAGTCGAGCACCGAGCACGGCTCGCCGAACGCCGCGCAGGGGGTGAACGTCCAGTTGAAAGACCCCTCGGGCGCCTCGGTCGGCACCGCGAACTTCACCGAGGACGGCAACCATCTGCAAGTCACCGTCGAGGCCCACGGGCTGCGCCCCGGCTTCCACGGCCTGCACGTGCACCAGGTGGGCAAGTGCGAGCCGAACTCGGTCGCGCCGACCGGTGGCCCGGCGGGCGATTTCTTGTCGGCCGGTGGTCATCTGCAGGTCGGCAGCGCCAACGCGCACCCGGCCAGCGGCGATCTGAGCTCGCTGGAAGTGCGTGGCGACGGCGTCGCCAAGCTGGTCACCACCACCGACGCGGTGACCCTGGACGACGTGAAGGGCAAGGCCCTGATCATCCACGCCGACGCCGACAACTTCGGCAACATCCCCAACCGTTACAACCGCGCCGATGGCGTCGCGGGTCCGGACGAGACGACCCTAGCGACGGGCGACGCGGGCGGCCGTGTCGCCTGTGGCGTGATCCAGTAGCGCGGTGGTATATGGCCGGGGCAGGAATCGAGCACGTTCCCTTCGAAGGTTCGCCCCGGCCCACGATCGGGGTCGAATGGGAGATCGCCTTGGTGGACAAGGTGACCCGCGATCTGTCGAATACCGCCGCCGCGGTGTTCGATTCACTCGGTGAGCTGCGTGCCCACGACGGCACACCGCAGGTGACCAAGGAGTTGCTGCGTAATACCGTCGAGTTCGTCACCGGCGTGCACGAGACCGTGGGCGCGGCGGTGGAGGACCTGACCGGCACCATGAACACGGTGCGGCGCGCCGCCGACCCGCTCGGCGTCGACCTGTTCTGCGCGGGCACCCATCCGTTCGCGCAGTGGTCGGCCCAGCAGCTGACCCGGTCGGAGCACTACGACGAGCTGATCGAGCGCACGCAGTGGTGGGGCCGCCAGATGATGATCTGGGGCGTGCACGTGCACGTCGGAGTCTCGCACCGCGACAAGGTCTTTCCGATCCTCAACTCGTTACTGCTGTCGTATCCGCATCTGCTCGCGCTGTCGGCGGGCTCGCCGATGTGGTCCGGATCGGACACCGGCTACGCCAGTAACCGGACGCTGATGTTCCAGCAGCTGCCGACCGCGGGCCTGCCGTTCCAGTTCGAGAACTGGACCCAGTTCGAGCATTTCGTGCACGACGAGGTCAAGACCGGTGTGTTCACCCAGCTGGGCGGCATGCACTGGGACATCCGCCCGGCCCCCAAATGGGGCACCATCGAGGTGCGGGTCTGTGACGGCATCTCCACGCGCGCCGAGCTCGCGGCGCTGGCCGCGCTCATCCATTGCCTGATCGTCGACCTGGATCGCCGCGTCGAGAACGGCGAGGACCTGCCCACTCTGCCGCCGTGGCATGTGCAGGAGAACAAGTGGCGGGCCGCCCGTTACGGGCTGGACGCGATCATCATCACCGATTCCGACAGCAACGAACGCTTGGTGACCGACGACCTGGACGATCTGCTGAACCGGCTGGAGCCGACGGCGGCGCGACTCGGCTGTGCGGACGAGCTGGCGATGGTCGCCGAGATCCCCAAGCGCGGCGCCTCCTATCAGCGGCAGCGCCGCGTCGCCGCGGCGTCGCAGGGCGATCTGATCGCGGTGGTGGACGCGCTGGTCGAGGAACTGAAACAGTAACCTCCTAGCGCGGATAGGTCGGCTGCCGTTCAGCTGGCCAGGGGGATGGCGTTCACGCCCCGTTTACTATGGTCGGATGCTAGTCGAAGACCCGGGTGCCGAAGTAGGAAGCGCGGTATCGCGCCGTCCCGTACCGCGGACCCGGGTCCGGGTCGCCGCGGGGGTGGCCGCGGTGCCCGTCCTACTGATCGTGTTGCAGGTCATCGCTGTCTGGCAAGGGTTCGACGGCCCGCTGGAGAGCGTGGCGCGGGACTACATCGGCACCCCTAAGTCCATGTCGGTGCCCTGGGCCGGGCTGGTCCTTGCGCTGGTGGGCGTTTCGGCCCGCCGCAGGCTGGTCGCGCTGGGCGTCGCCGTCGCCGTCGACGTGGTGTGGGCGGGCGCCCGATTGCTGGCGGGGGAGCCGTTCGCGATCGGCAACGGACCGGTCATCGTGCTGACCGGCCTCGCGCTGTTGGCCTGGCTGCGCTGGTCGGGCGCCGAACGGCGGGACGCGCTGCATGCGGCCGCACTCGGCGCGCTGCTCATCCTGGCCACCAAGGTCGGCGACGTCTGGCTGCACGTCACCGTGATCGGCAGGCCGACGGTGCTCGACGAATACGTGATCCTGGCCGACCACGCGCTGGGCGATCCGTCCTGGGTGCTCGGCCGGGCGGTCGACGCACTCGGGCCGGTGGTCTACGCGGTGCTGCACTGGGTCTACATCGAGTTGCCCGTGGCAGCCATCGTCGTGGCGGTGTGGCAGCTGCGCGGGGTGGTGTCGTCGGGCCGCTGGCCGTCGCACTATCTGGTGCGGACCTTCCTGGTGCTCGGCTTGATCGGCCCCTTGGTATATGTGCTCTTCCCGGTGGTCGGGCCGATGTTCGCGTTCGGACCGGACGGCAACGGACTGCAACTGGGCAACTACTGGCCGGGTGTGGTGCCGCCGATCGACCGGAATCCGCTGCCGCTGCCGTTCGACGCGGCGATTCCGCGCAACTGCATGCCCTCGATGCACACGGCTTGGGCACTGTCGGTGTTCCTGCACACCCGCCGCGACAGCGACGGCGAGTTCGCCCCGGGCTGGCTGCGCTGGGGCGGCGCGTTCTGGCTGCTGGCCACGCTCACCGCGACCCTCGGTTTCGGCTACCACTACGGCGTCGACCTGGTCGCGGGCGCGGTGCTGTGCCTCACCGTCGAATCGGCGCTGCGCGAGCCGGAGCGCGGCTGGGGATGGTTCCGGGTCCGGCTGGTCGGCTCCGGTGTGGTCGTGCTGGCCGCGCTGCTGCTGTCCTACCGCTACCTCGCGGTGCCGATGGCCGAGTACCCGGTGCTCGCGGGCACGGTGGTGCTCGGGCTGCTGGCCGGACTGGCGGCGGCGTTCCACGCGACGTGGTTCGCGACGGTGCGTCAGCCGCTGCGGGCGGAACGAGAGGTCGAACCCGCCACGCGCTGAGCGGGAGTCCGGCCGAGCTGCCCGACCTGGCCGGCGCGGGGTGAAACGCCAGGCGCTGAGCGGGGCTATTCCACGTCGTCCTCGCGCAAGGCGTTGACGCGCAACAGCCCGTCACGGTGGCGCTGCTCGCGGTATGCGGTGCGGCCGATGAGGTGGGCGATCACCGGGGCCGTGAGCAGGGTGAACAGCCCGACCAGCACCAGTGTCCAGACGTTGCCGTGCCCGCGCAGCTGGATCGCGGCACCCGCGAGCACGAGGATCAGCCCGATGACCTGGGGTTTGGTGGCGGCGTGCATCCGGGTCAGCGTGTCGGGGAAGCGCACGATCCCGATCGCCGCGGTCAGCGCCAGTGTCGAGCCGAACAAGATCAGGGTGCCGGCCAGCGCGTGCCAGAGGTTCATTTGTCGTCCCGCACCCGGAATCGGGACACCGCGGCCGAGCCGAGGAATCCGACCAGCGCTAGCGCGACGATGGCGGGTACCACGGTGGTGTCGGCGCTGTAGGCCGCCCACACGGCGAGACCGGAGGCGGCGATGGCCATCAGCGAGTCGATGCCGACGACCCGGTCCAGCGTGCTCGGCCCCAGGACGACACGGTAGGTGGTGAGCAGCGCGGCCGCGGTCAGGATGACGGCGGCGAGTACGGCGACGACGGTCACGATGGCACCTCCGGGAGCGCGGCGGGCCGGAAGCGCGGCCAGCCGGTCGGACGTTCGAACGCTTCGATCAGCAGCCGTTCCAGCCGCCGGGTGGTCCGGTGGAACTTGTCCACGGCGGCGTCGCTGCCGACGTCGAGGACGTGGACGTAGACGACGCAGCGCCTGCGGTCGATCTCCAGCACCATCGTGCCCGGGATCAGGTTGAGCACATCGGTCCACAGCACCAGCACCAGATCCGATCTCGTGCGGGCGTACACGCGCAGCACGCCGGACACCGGCATGGGAGCCGGGCGGATCGCGAACCAGGCGACTTGGAGACTCGATTCCAGCGCGTAATACGCGCTCACCACGACCAAGGCAATCATCGGAAGCGGGTTCAGCCGACCGGACACGGGCACGCGCGGCAGCGGCAGCGCCACCATGATCAGCGCGGCGACCACCAGCCCGCCCAGCAGGTTCGCGACGCTGAGATCGCCCCACAGGGCGAGCCAGACCATGGTGAGCCACACGAGTACGCCGATCCGGACGATCGTCTCGCGCCGCCGGCCGCGCCCGGTCTGCTCGACGCTCATCGCGGGCCTCGCGGATCACCCAGCACCGCACCGATGTACACGCCGGGATCGCGCAGGTCGACCGCGGCCCGGTCGGCGATCGTGAGGATCGGACCGGCCAGCACGGTCAGGCACAACCCGACCGCCACGAGCGCCGCGGTGGACAACACCATCAGCGGCGGCATCCGGCCGGGATCGGTGCGCTCGTCGTAGTGCACGTCGGTCGCATCCTCGATCAGCGTCGGCGGCTTCGCCGCGGTGAGATGGCCCTCCGGCGCGTCCGCGCGGGGTCGCCAGAACGCCTTGCTCCACACGCGGGCCACGGTATAGAGCGTGAGCAGGCTGGTGAGTACGGCGCCCCCGACCAGCACCCAGGCCAGCACGCTGCCGCGCTCGGCGCCCGCCTGCAAGAGCGCGACCTTGCCGATGAACCCGGAAAACGGCGGAATCCCGCCGAGATTCAGCGCCGGGATCAGGAACAGCACCGCCAGCAGCGGGCTGGCCGCGGCGAGCCCGCCCAACCTGCGCAGCGAGGTCGATCCGGCTTGCCGCTCGATCAGGCCGGCCACCAGGAACAGCGCCGTCTGCACCAGAATGTGGTGCGCCACGTAGAACACCGAGCCCGCCAGCCCGGACGCGGTGGCAAGGCCGACCCCGAACACCATGTATCCGATGTGGCTGACCAGGGTGAACGACAGCAGACGGCGGATGTCGCTCTGCGCGATGGCGCCGAGGATGCCCACGAGCATGGTGAGCAGGCCGCACACCAGCAGCACCGAGTCGAAGCCGCCGTCGGGGAACAACAGCGAGTGGGTTCGGATGATCGCGTACACACCGACTTTGGTGAGCAGGCCGGCGAACACGGCGGTGACCGGCGCGGGGGCGGTCGGGTAGGAGTCGGGTAGCCAGTTCGACAGCGGGAAGACCGCCGCCTTGATGCCGAACGCCACCAGTAGCACCGCGAAGATCGCCGTGCGGGTGCCGTCCGGCACGGCGCCGAACCGGACCGCGAGCTGGGCGAGATTCAGTGTTCCGGTGGCCGCGTAGGTCAGCCCGATACCGGTGAGGAAGATCAGCGACGAGACCATCGACACCATCACGTAGGCCACGCCCGCGCGGATGCGCTCGGTGGTCGCGCCCACCGTCAGCAACACGAACGATGCCGCGAGCAGGATCTCGAAGCCCACGAAGAGGTTGAACAGGTCACCGGCCAGGAAGGCGGCCGAGACACCGGCGGTCAGCACCAGATAGGTGGGCCGGTAGATGGAGGTGGGCTGCCGTGCGTCGCCGTCGCGGATGTTCTGGCCCGCGCCGTAGAGGGCGACCGACAGCAGCACGATGGACGAGACGACCAGCATCGCCGCGGAGAGCCGGTCCACCACCAGCGTGATGCCGATCGGCGCCGCCCAGTTGCCGACCTGCAACGCGGTGGTGCCGTCCCGGTCGGCCAGATACAGCAGCAGCCCGCAGATCACCACGACGGCGGTGAGCGCGCCGACGATGACCACGCTCTGGATGCGGGGCCTGCGGCCGAACACGAGCGTGGCGGCGGCGCCGAGCAGCGGAACGAGCACCGGCAGTGGCGTGAGGATCGGCAGCAGGCCGGGCGAGAGGCTCATGTCTCCGGGTCCTCTCGGGCACGCCGCCGGGCGACATCCTCGTCTTCCTGGTCGTTGGCGACGTCGTCGCTGGTGGTGAGCATGTAGGCGCGGTAGGCGAGGGCGAGCACGAATGCCGCGATGCCCATGGTGATCACGATGGAGGTGAGCACCATCGCCTGGGCGAGCGGGTCGGCCATCTCCTCGGTGTCGGCCGCGCCGTGGATGGGCGGTTCGCCGTCGCCGCCGCCCGCGGTGAGGATCAGCAGATTCACCGCGTTGCCGAACAGGATCAGCCCGAGCAGCATCTTCGACACGGCGCGTTCCAGGATCAGATACACCCCGCACGCGACCAGGATGCCGATCACGATCAGCAGGGTCAGATTCGCCGTCATGCGCCGCCCTTCGCCGCCGGGGTCTCGGCGTCGGCCAATTCGCTGTCGAGCCGCGCGCCGAGGCTGCGCAGCACGTCCAGCACCAGGCCGACCACGATGAGATAGACGCCGAGGTCGAACAGCAGCGCGGTGACCACCTTGACGTGGCCGAGCACCGGCAGCGAAACCTCGATGATCGCCGAGGACAGCGGCGGCGCGCCGAGCAACAGCGACGAGACCGCGGTGCCCGCGGCCAAGGTGAGGCCCGCGCCGAGAACATGGCCCGCGTCGACCGGGAGCGCCTCGCCCAATTCGTAGCGGCCGCCCGCGAGGTACCGCAGGGTCAGCGCGAGCCCGGCGGTGAGCCCGCCCGCGAACCCGCCGCCGGGGGCGTTGTGGCCGGAGAAGAAGAAATAGACCGACAGCACCATGATGGTGGGGAACACCAGCCGCGTGGTGATCTGCAGGACCATCGACCGTTCCGCCCGATCGACCAACCGGCCCGCGGGTAGCCAGCTCACCAGCTCCGGGTCGTAGTCGGGGGAGTCCGCCGCGCGCGGGGCGCTGCCGAAACGCCTGCTGCGGAACACCAAGGAGGCGACGCCGGTGGCGGCGACGACGAGCACCGAGATCTCGCCGAGGGTGTCCCACGCCCGCAGGTCGACGAGCAGAACGTTCACGGCGTTCTTTCCGCCGCCGAACGCGTAGGCGGCCTCGGGGATCCCGGTCCAGATGGGTTCGGCGGTGCGGGCCGCGACGGCGAAGCCGGCCAGGACCGCGACCACCGTCCCAGTTCCCGCGGCCAGAATCGCCCTGCGGATCTTGAACGCGGTCCTGCGGCGGGCCTCGATCCGCGCGGGGAAGGCGCGCAGGACGAGGACGAAGATCACCAGCGTCAGCGTCTCCACCAGGAATTGGGTCAGCGCGAGGTCGGGCGCCCCGTGCAGCGCGAAGATCACGCCACTGCCGTATCCGGTCACGCCCACCACCAGCACGCTCGCCAATCGGTTGCGCAGCACTGTCGCGGCGAGCGCGGTCACCGCCATGACCAGGCAGATGGCCGCTTGCAGCGGCGAATCCCACAGGCGCAGCGTGACGCCGGTGCGGGTGCCGAGGGCGAGCAGGACGGTCGGCAGGACGATCAAGGTGACCAGGATCGTCGCCTGGCTCAGCGGCAGCGACCCGCGCTGCACGGCGCCGGTCATCCGCAGCGAGAGGGTGTCCATCGCGCGCAGCGTGGCGTCGTAGGCGCGGTCGGCGTTGCCGAGGCGCGGGTGCGCCGATTCGGGGATGCGGTCGCGCAGCCGGTACAGCACGACACCGACCGCGACGATCAGCAGCGTCGACGCCAGCGCGGGAGTGAAGCCGTGCCACAGTGCAAGATGGGAAAGCGGGGGTCCGGCAAGCGTTTCGGCGTAGGGGCGCAGCCGTGCGTCCAGCCAGGACGGCGCGAGGCCCGCGACGAGGCTCGCGGCGGCGAGGATCACCGGTGCGGCCAGGAAGAGGGCGCCCGGCGGGTGCCAGCGGAGACGATCCTCGGATACCGGCCCGGCAATAACCATTCCGCTCGGATGGTGGGCCGAAGGTTCGGTGCCGGGAGCGGGTTCCGGCTCGACACCCTTTTCTGCGAAAGCGCCCCAAACGAACCTGATGCTGTAGCCGACGGTCAGCATCGAGCCCAGCACCACACCGGCGAACACCACACCGCGGGCAGGCGCGGCGAGCACGTCCGCGTCGAACACGGCGCTCAGCGCGCTCTCCTTACCGACGAAGCCGAGCAGCGGTGGGATGCCCGCCATGCTGAGCGCCGCGAGGACCGCGGTGGCGCACAGCACCGGGGCTCGGCGGCCGAGACCGGACAACCGGCGTAGATCGCGCGTCCCCGCACCGTGATCGATGATTCCGACCACCAGGAACAGGCATGCCTTGAACAGCGCGTGCGCGACGATCAGTGTCACTCCGGCCAGCGCTGCGCCGGGCGTGCCGAGGCCGACCAGCACGATCAGGAAGCCCAGCTGGCTCACCGTGCCGAAGGCGAGCACCAGTTTCAGATCCGAGACCTGGAGTGCGCGCAGCCCGGCCAGCAACATCGACGCCAGACCGAGGGTGAGCACCAGTGGATGCCATACCGGGTTCTGCGCGAACGCCGGTGCGAGCCGGGCGACCAAGTACACACCGGCCTTCACCATCGCCGCGGCGTGCAGGTACGCGCTGACCGGCGTCGGCGCCGCCATCGCGCCGGGTAGCCAGAAATGCAGGGGCACCACCGCGGATTTGGTGAGCGCGCCCACCAGTAGCAGCGCCACCGCCACGTCGACCGCTATCCCGCTCGGGGGATGTGCGCCGGACAGCAGATCCGACAGCAGGTAGCTGCCGTTCGCGGTGCCGAGCACGACGATGCCGACCAGCATCGCCAAGCCGCCCGCCCCGGTCACCAGCAGCGCCTGGATCGCGGCCCGTCTGCTGGCCGCCTGCTCGGCGTTGTGGCCGATCAGCAGGAACGACAGCACCGTGGTCGCTTCCCAGAACACGTAGAGCAGCACCATGTTGTCGCTGGTGACCAGCCCGAACATGGCACCGGCGAACGCGACCAGCTCGGCGGCGAACACCCCGAGCCGTGCTTCGTCGTTCTCGAAGTATCTGGCGCAGTACACCAGCACCAGCGCTCCGATGCCCAGCACGAGCGCGCACAGGACGGCCGCGAGCGTGTCGAAACGCAGATCGATGTTCAGGCCGATGCTCGGCGCCCAGGTGAGCCGGACTCGCTGCGGTGCGGACCAATTGGCGATCACCCAGCCCAAGCCGCCGAGCGGGACCGATGCCAGCAGATAGAAAGCATTGCGCCCCAGTGCCCGCACCGCCAGCGGAGCCGCCAGGGCGGCTGCGGCGTGCACGAGCAGGATCGCGAGCAAACTTCACTCCGTCGAGTCGGGGCGGCGGGGTGTTCGGGACAAGCCTACGTAAAGCCTGCGTCTTCGGTGGCAGGGGTGAGTATGGCGTCCGCCATCCGGCGGAAGCGAGGCTATATATCCGCTAACGATTCGCTTTCCGGTTGCCCTTTCGGTTGCGGCTTGCTGCGCGGCCGCAGTTTCCGCAGCATGACCAGCCCGATCGCGCTGCCGATGACAATGGCGAGCGCGGTGCGCCCCGGCGTCGCATCGTGTACGGCGACGTCCTCGCGCCAGTCCTTGGCACGGTCCGGCATCACCGATACCGCCGAGGGAAGGTACAGCGCGGCGATCGCGAGCACCCCGCTGGGCGCGTAGTGCGGTCGCGCCGTCCCGCAGCAGTAACCCGCGGTCAACGCGATGAACCCACTGATCGCGGCGAAGGCGACGGTGCCTGCGGCCGTCGAGGTGGCGAGGGCGAATACGGTGATGCCGCTGAGCAGCAGGATGGCGAGAGCGGCGGAGGGCATCCTCGCACCGACGAAGAGCCCGGCCGCGGTCAACGCGATGAGCACCGCGGAGGTCCAGCCGGGCCGGACCGCGTAGCCCACGGCGTCGACCGCCGCGGTGAGGCTCACGGCCAGGTACACGCCGGTGCCGTCGCGGCCGGGCAGCAGCATGGCCGCGGCGGTGGCGCTGACGATCGTCGCGGCGACGACGATCCCGATTTCGATCGCGTGACTCTCGGCGGGCAGTTTGCTGTACTGGCGGCCCAGCCATTCGGTGCCGGCCAGCACCACCAGCGCGAGCACCATGGCGGCGAGGATCGGCGTCACCGGCAGGGCGACCGCCATCCGCGGCGTCTTCGGCTCCTCGGTGCGCTTCCAGTTGTGCAAGGTGCTGATCACCAGCGCAGCCAGCGCCACGCCGATCATCCAGCGCGTCGGAGTCTCCAGCACCGAGTAGGGATCCGCGTTGACGTCGAGCAGGTCCGCGAGATCGCCGAAGCCGAAGAACCCGACGCCGCCCACCGCGAACGCGGCGCCGGGCAGCGGTCTGCGCAGCGCCACGGCGCCCAGCCCGCCGAGCAGCACCGCGGCGCAGATCGAGTCGATGTAGTTCTGCGTGGTCAGCATCTCGGCCGTGGCGACGTGGCTTCCGGCGAAGTGATTGATCAGTTGTGCCAGCGCGGCGGCGGTCGCCGTGGCCCACCCGGTCAACGGGCGCTTGGTGGTGGCGACCAGCACGGCGACCGCCACGGCGACGATCACCCCCAGCGCCGCGCTGCGCGGCACGCTGTTGAGCAGACCGGCGATCCGGTACGACGTGGACTGGCCCCGGGTGCTGACGGTGACCGGCAGGAACAGCGTGACACCCGCGACCGCGGCTCCCGTGAAGGCCGTGGTCGCGTCGACAATGTCCCCGACCCTGCGCACGGTTGTCGAACATACCCGTGGTGCTCGCACGATCTTGTGATTGCCGGATATTCGCTCGAAAATGTCTCGGATATGAAAACTGCGGCTCAGGCCGATTACCGGAGATTGTCTGTGGGCGCTATCTGCTCGCTGCCTACCCTCGGCTGTCCGCGTACCGGCGCAACGTGTCGATCTGCGACGGGTCCAGTGAGGGCCGCACCACCGTCTGGGCGGCCAGCACGTCGGCGCCGGTGACATCGGCGGCGTGCACGTCCCGGCGCATCGCCGTGAGCGCGGACTCGCGCAGCAGCGCCGCGCAGTCGGCGGCGGAGTAACCTTCCAGTTCCCGCGCGAGCGCGTCGAGGTCGACGTCGGCGGCCAGCGGCACCGCGCGGCCCGCGGTGCGCAGGATCTCCCGCCGGGCGTCGGCGTCCGGCGGCGGTACGAAGACCAGCCGTTCGAGCCTGCCGGGGCGCAGCAGCGCCGGATCGATCAGCTCCGGCCGGTTGGTCGCGCCCACCACCACCACGTCGCGCAGCGGTTCCACGCCGTCGAGTTCGGTCAGCAGCGCCGCGACCACCCGGTCGCCGACGCCCGAATCGGTACTCTGCCCGCGGCGCGGGGCCAGCGCGTCCACTTCGTCCAGGAAGATCAGCGACGGCGCGGAATCGCGCGCGCGTTGGAACAATTCGCGCACCGCGCGCTCCGACGAGCCGACCCACCGGTCCAGCAGTTCGGCACCCTTGACCGCGTGCACGCTGAGCTGACCGGTGCCGGCCAGTGCGCGCACCAGGAAGGTCTTGCCGCAGCCGGGCGGACCGTAGAGCAGCACCCCGCGCGGTGGCTCGATGCCGAGGCGGGCGAAGGAGTCGGGGTGCCGCAGCGGCCACAGCACCGCCTCGGTGAGCGCCTGCTTGGTTTCCACCATGTCGCCGACATCGTCGAGGTGCAGGCTGCCGATGGCGAGTTCCTCCATACCCGAGCGCGACAGCGGCCGGATGACCTCCAGCGCGCCGAGCAGGTCGGGTTGGGTGAGCTGTGGATTGCCGTGCTCCCTGGCCCGCGACGCCGCGCGCAGCGCCGCCTCCCGGCACAGCGCCGCCAGATCCGAGACCACGAATCCGGGTGTACGCGCCGCGATCTCGTCGAGCTTCAGTTCCGCGGTCGGCACCCGGCGCAGCAGATGCTCCAGCAGCGCCTTGCGTACGGCGGCGTTGGGCAGCGGCAGCGCGAGTTCGCGGTCGCACAGGTCCGGTGCTCGCAGTCGCGGGTCGATTCCGGCGGGGTGGGCCGTGGTCGCGAGGAACGCGACGCAGGGTTCGGCGATCGCGGCGCGCAACTGGTCCAGGATGAGCGTGGCGACCGGCTCGGCGTCGGCGGGCAGCAGCGCGTCGATGTCGGTGATCAGCAGGACGCCGCCCTTGCCGCAGCCGATGTCGGCCACCGCCTCGGCGACCTCGCGCAGCCGCGCGCCGCTCTCGGCCGCGCCGATGGTGGGGCCGTCCAGTTCGACGATGCGCCGCGGCGCCGCGACCGCACGGGCCAGTGTGGTCTTGCCGACGCCGGCCGGGCCGGTGATCAGCACGCCGAGGTGCGGTCGTGCGCCCAGCGTGCGCAACAGCTCGGGCTCGTCCAAGGCGAGGCTGAGCCACTCGTCGAGCTTCGCGGCTTGGGTGCGCGCGCCCGCCAGGTCTTCGACCGAGATGCTCGGTGTGCCGTCGCCTGCCGCCACCGCACCGGGAGCGACCACTTCACCCACGCCGCGGGATGCCTCGTCCACCGGGAGCGGGGTTCCGGCCGAAGCCGGGGCGTCCCATCCGGCGATCGCACCGGCACCCCAGGTCACCGCGGTATTCGGCTGAACGCTGACCGGACCGCGCGGATCGGTGGCGGTGACGGTGAGCAACTCCGTGGTCCAGGCGATGCCGAAGGTACGCGACAGCGCTTGGGTGGCCGCCACGGAGCTGATGTCGGGGCCGAGGTCGCGCGGCAACAGGGAGACCGCGTCACCGACCGTGACGACCTTCCCGAGCAGCGCCTGCCGCAGTGTCGCGGCCGGAATCGTGCGGGTGGCGTGCACCGAGCCGCTCACCGTGATCTGTTTCGCGCCGTAGACGGTCGCGGGGGAGACCACCACGGTCGCATCCTCGCGCAGCCCTGCGTTGGACAGCGTGACGTCGTCGAGCAGGGCGACTCCGGCGGGTGTTCCCTGGCGGGCGACGCCGACCACCGCGGCCGTGCGCCGGGAGCCGACCAGCAAGATTCCGTCCCACTCGCGCAACCCCAGCGCGGCCAGCGCCTCCGGATGTAGCCGGACCACCCCCCGCCGGGCGTCGGCGGCCGAGGGATTCAGGCGGGCGGTGAGTGCCAGTTCTGCCACTGTGCCATTCTGCCGCGTGGCCCGCGATCGGTCACGGTTCGTCTGCCGGTTACTTCTTCACGATCCCGGCCGCGACCGCGACCGAGGAGTCGGCGACGCTGGGTGCCAGGCAGACCAACTTGGCGGTGCCGAGCGCGACGTTCGGGCTGCCGTCGAACGGGCCGCCGGGGTTTTCCGCCAGGATCTGCTCGATCAGCGCTTTCTCCTGGTCGGTGTCGAGTCGGCGGAACTCACCGCAGGTGGTGCTGGACGCGGGACCGAGCGAGGAGTCGCGCTGCTTCGTCGTGACCGGTGCGTCGGTATCCGGCGGGGCGCTCGGTGTCGTGGTGCCGGGAGCGGTCGTGGTGCGCGTGGCCGAGGCGGACGTGGACGTGCTCGCGGCGCCCTTGCGCAATCCGTTCGCGTCGGTGGATTCGTCCCCTCCGCCGCAGCCTGCCAGCAGGAAACCCACCGTCCCGGCGATCAGGACGATGGCGGAAGTTCGTTTCATACCGTGCTTTCCCGGGTGGATCGTGGCGCCGGAGGCCCCGGCGTTCGCAGCAGCGTACCGGTTGCGGCGAGGTCAGTGGAGGTGTGCCTGCCAATCCGCGGGAACCCGTCCGCGCGGGCCCGGCACGCCCTGATCCGCCGGGTGACTGCGCGGTGGCGCCAATTCCGGTCCGCCGCTGTACATCTGTTCGGTCGCGAAGTTGTAGAACCAGTCCTCGCCCGGCTCGAAACTCTGGATGAACGGGTGGCCGGTGCTCTCGGCGTGCGCGGAGGCGTGCTGTGCGGGCGAGGTGTCACAGCACCCGATGTGCCCGCACTGGGCGCAGCGGCGCAGATGCACCCACCAGCCGGAGGTCTGCTCGCACTCCTGGCAACCAGGGCCGCTGGGGGGTGCCGCGGGGTCGATGCCCGCGAATTGCTCGGTCATGACTGCCCTTCCGTGTCGGTTGCGGGGACAGGCTCTTGTTCGGGACGGCTCAGCGGCAGCCAGACGGTGAATCTGGTGTCGCCCGGCTCGGAGTCCACCCGGATGTCGCCGTTGTGCTTGTTGACCACGATGCGAAACGAGATGTCCAGCCCGAGGCCGGTGCCCTCGCCCATGGGCTTGGTGGTGAAGAACGGTTCGAAGATCCGGTTGCGGGCCTCCGGCGCGATGCCCGATCCGGTGTCGCCGATCTCCACGACCGCGCAGTCGTTCTCGTGCCTGGTGCGGATGGTCAGCGTACCGTCGCCGTTCATCGCGTACACGGCGTTGTCGATCAGGTTGGTCCACACCTGGTTGAGTTCGGCGGCGTAGCACGGCACCTGCGGCAGTGCCCGGTCATACTCCTTGACCACGCGCACGCCGTCGCCGAGCTTGCGGCTGAGCATCACCAGCGTGCTGTCCAGCAAGTCGTGGATGTCGACCACCTGGAACGGCGCCCGGTCCATTTGCGAATACTGTTTCGCGGCGCCGACCAGCGAGGAGATGCGCGTCGTCGAGTCGGCGATCTCGTTCATCAGCAGCTCGGTCTCGATGGTGTAGTTCAGCCAGCGGATCGCCCCTTGGAACACCTGCTCCGGAGAGCCCTCCAGGGTGGCGGCCACCCGCTCCAGCCAGTCGGTGTCGAATCCGGCCTGCACGAAGTTCGGCGCGAGGTTCCAGCCGTCGGCGATCCCGTGCTCCTCGAGCCATTCGCCGAGCAGGTCCTCGCGGTCGGCGGCCTCCATCGGCGTGAGTTCCGGCGCCTTCGCGACTTGGGCCGCCGCCTCCTCCTGCAGGCGCACCAAGGCGCCCAGGGAGGATGGATCGAACTTGCCGTCGGCCATCATCGCCAGCTTGTGCCGCATGCCCGCGACCCGCTCGCGCAGGCCCGAGGTCGCGCGCACCGCGGCGGCGGCCGGGTTGTTCAGCTCGTGGGTCAGGCCCGCCGACAGCGAACCGAGCGCCAGCAGCCGTTCCCGCTCGCCGATGCGCGCGTTGGTGTTGCGGTTGCCGAAGAACACGCCCTCGAGCAGGTGCACGGCCATCGGGAACCACTCGTGCATCATCCGGGAGAAAACCTCGGCGTCCAGCACGTAGAACCGCGACGGTCGCGTCACCTGCATGGTCCCGCTGTAGGTCTGTTCCACCTTTTCGCCGATGTAGGACGTCCAGGCACCCGCGTAGGAACCGCGGTGCTCGGTGCGGACCAGCTCGATCTCCGCGCCGCCGGACTGCTTGGTGAGCACCAGCTCGCCGTCCATCAGCACGTACAGGCAGGTGGCCGGCTCGCCTTCGCGGAAAACGAGGCCCGGTTCGATGGTCTCGATCCGCCCATCGGCGCACAGCCATTCCAGCTGCTCGTCGGTCAGCTTCTCGAACAGGAACAAGCCGCGCAGCTCGGCGGGGTCGCACACCGACCGGCTGCTGCGGTCGGCGGTCTGGTTCGAAGTCATCTGCGGCCTCCTGGTTACGCGAGATAGCGGTGCACGAGCATGACGGCCATGGCGCCTTCGCCGACGGCGGAGGCGACGCGCTTGGCCGATTCGGCGTGCACGTCGCCCGCCACGAAGACGCCGGGCACGCTCGTCTCGAGATGATGCGGTGGCCGGGATAGTTCCCAGCCCGCGGGGCGTGCGCCGTCCACCATCAGGTCCGGCCCGGCCAGCACGTACCCGGCGCTGTCGCGGAGGATCACGCCGTCGAGCCAATCGGTCTGCGGCGCGGCGCCGATGAACAGGAACAGCCGTTCCGCGTCGGCTTTCTCCTCGGCGCCGGTCTTGTTGTTGCGCAGCACGATCTGCTGCAGATGTTCGGTACCGTCGGCGGCGATCACTTCGGTGTCGGTGTGCACCTCGATGTTCGCGATCTGCGCGATCTGCTGGACGAGATAGTGCGACATGGACTGTTCCAGTGAATCCGCCCGGACCACCAGGTGCACGGTGCGCGCGTTGCGGGACAGGAACACCGCGGCCTGGCCCGCGGAGTTCGCGCCGCCCACGATGTAGACCTCGTGATCGGCGCACTCGGACGCCTCGGTCATCGCCGATCCGTAGTAGACGCCGCGCCCGGTGAAATCGTCGACGCCCGACGCCGGGTGGCGGCGGTAGTCGACACCGGTCGCGATGATCACGGTGTGCGCGCACAGGCGCCCGCCGTCGGCGAACCGCACGGTGCGCGCGGACCCGTTCACCTCCAGCCCGACCACCTCGCGCGTGGTGATCACCTCGGCGCCGAACTTCGCCGCCTGCCGCCGGGCCCGGTCGGCCAGTTGCGCGCCGGACAGGCCGTCGGGGAAACCCAGATAGTTCTCGATGCGCGAACTCTGCCCCGCCTGCCCGCCGGTGGCGGTCCGCTCCACGAGCACGGTGCGCAGACCCTCGGACGCGCCGTAGACCGCCGCGCCGAGACCGGCGGGACCGCCGCCGACCACGATCAGGTCGTAGAACTCGCCCGCCGGATCGACGGTCAGACCCACGTTCTGGGCCAGTTCGCTGTCGGAGGGTTGCACGAGCGCCTCGCCCGCCGAGGTGATCACCACCGGACAGCGCTCGGGGTCGGCCCCCGCCGCTTCCAGCAGTCGCGCGCCCTCGGGCTCGTCGGCCAGGTACCACCGGTAGGGCAGTTGGTTGCGAGCGAGGAATTCCCGGACCTGCGACGACCGCGGCGACCAGCGATTGCCGACCACCTTGGTCTCGGTGACGGGCCGGTGCTCGCTGCTGCGCCAGGCGTCCAGCAGGCCGTCCAGCACCGGGTAGAGCTTCTCCTCCGGCGGATCCCACGGCTTGAGCAGGTAATGATCGAGGTCGACGACGTTGATCGCGTCGATCGCGGCGTTGGTGTCGGCATAGGCGGTCAGCAGCACGCGGCGCGCGTACGGGTGCAGGTCCATCGCCCGCTCCAAGAATTCGATGCCGTCCATGCCCGGCATCCGGTAGTCGGCGATCAGCACCGCGACGGGTTGCCCGCGCAGCTTCATCTCGCGCAGCGCGTCGAGCGCCTGGGCCCCCGATTCCGCGCGCAGAATCCGGTAATCGGCGCCGTAGCGGCGGCGCAGGTCGCGGACGACCGCCCGGGAAACCCCCGGGTCGTCGTCGACGCTCAGGATGGCCGGTTTCGTAGCAGCGGGTGAAGTCACCTGACGAGTATGGAGCCTCTCGGCCCGGTCTGTCGTGGGCGTTCGCGCAGGGCTCAGAGCCGATGACGCAAGACGAGATCGAGTTCACTCGGCGTGAGCAGACGCTCCAAGCGTTCCTCTCCGGCGGCCGCGCGAACGCTACGCGGGGAGGCCGAGGTGCCGCGTGCTCTTCGCCCGTCTTCGGGTTCGACAGCGGGAAGCAGCGGAACCTGTTCCGCCGGTTGCCGATGCAGCAGGGAGCGCAGTCTCACGGCCGATCACCTCACGTTGGTACGCCGAAATGTTGGAGGCAGTGTCTGTGCTTCGTGTATCTGCGATTGTGCGCTGTTCATTACAGCGGACGGGGCATGAGTAGCGGAAATGTGACGCAACTGTCCGCCCGTTTAAAATGTGCGCGACCAGTCCCACCGCGGTCGGACGGATGGCCGTCGGTCCGTCGCTCGTATCCCGGAGGCAGCGTTGCCCGAAAACCTCGAAGCCAGCATCGACATCTCCGCACCCCCGGAGCGGGTGTGGGCGGTGGTGTCCGATCTGAAGCGGATGCCGGAGTTCAGCCCGCAGTGCGTGCGCATGATGACGCTCGGCTCGCCGAAGGCGGGCGCCTGGACGCTCAACTTCAATCGCGACGGCAAGAAGTTCTGGCCGACCACCTCGCGGATCGTGCGATTCGAGCCTCACCGTGCCTTCGCCTTCCGGGTCACCGAGAACCGGACGGTGTGGAGCTACACCCTGGAACCGACCGAGTCCGGCACTCGCCTGATCGAGCGGCGGGACGTGCCCAACGGCACCACGTGGTTCTCGCGCAAGGCGATCGAGGCCGCGCTCGGTGGCGAGGCTTCCTTCGAGGAAGTGCTGGTGCGCGGCATGAACGAGACGCTGGGCAAGATCAAGTCGGCGGTCGAGGCCGGCGCCTGAGGGCAGGCCACGCGTTACGCGGCGCTCGCCGCGGCGGTGTCACGGGCAGTCGTGATCAGCACCGCGGCGAGTGCTCGCGAGCAGCGGCTCACTTCCACTGGGGCAAGTTCACGACCTGAGCCGCGTAGGACAGGCCCGCGCCGAACGCGATGAGCAGCGCCGTGTCACCCGGCTTCGACTCGCCCTGGCGCAGCAGTGCCTCCATGGCCAGCGGGATCGAGGCGGCCGAGGTGTTGCCCGCATCCTCGATGTCGTTGGCCAGCGCGCAGTGCTCCGGCAGCTTCAGCACCCGGGCCATGATCTCGATGATCCGGCCGTTGGCCTGGTGCGGGATCATCGCGTCCAGGTCCTCGGGGGACAGGCCGGCGCGGTCGATGGCGTCGCGGCACACCTTCTCCAGCGAGTGCGCGGCCCAGCGGAACACCGCGGTGCCCTCCATGGCCAGGTAGGGCCGCACCGCGTCCAGGCCCTTCTCGTCGATCTCGTGGAAGTACTCCATCCAGTCCTTGTCCTGCCGGATGGCGTGGTGCTGGGTGCCGTCCGAGCCCCAGACGGTGGGGCCGATGCCCGGCTCGTCGGAGGGGCCGACGATCACCGCGCCCGCGCCGTCGGCGAAGAGGAAGGCGGTGGAGCGATCGGTCGGATCGACCGTGTTCGTCAGTTTCTCCACGCCGATCACCAGGA
This sequence comes from Nocardia sp. NPDC057455, assembly GCF_042802775.1. Taxonomy (NCBI): domain Bacteria; kingdom Bacillati; phylum Actinomycetota; class Actinomycetes; order Mycobacteriales; family Nocardiaceae; genus Nocardia; species Nocardia sp. NPDC057455. The sequence continues at coordinate 28,428 of NZ_JBHVDM010000041.1, forward strand.
CATGGGCGGAGGTACCTGCCCGTACCAGGTCCGATGCCAGCGCGATCGAGTGGCAGAAGCCCGCGCAGCCTGCCGAGACGTCGAAGGCGGCGGCGCCGTTCATGCCGAGTTCGGTGGCGATGCGCGGGGCAGCGGCCGGTGTCAGCAAGAGATGGGTGGATGTAGCAACTATCACGCAATCGACTTGGTCCACCGCGATGCCCGACGATTCCAGCGCGCCGCGCGCGGCCGCGACGCTCATGCTCTGAATCGTCTCCGATTCGTCGGCGAACCGCCGGGTCTTGATGCCCGACCTGGTCCGGATCCACTCGTCGCTCGAGTTGATCGGACCCGCCACCTCGTCGTTGGTGACCACTCGAGCAGGGCGGTAAACGCCGAGCCCGAGGATCGCCGTGTGCTCTGCCCCGGTGGTCTGGGCGATTCGAGCAGCCATCTGCGTCTCCTATGTACCTGCGGCGGCGCCGCCGGGGGTTCCCCGAAGCATCGAAATCGGTCCCTCATCAGCCACTGCCCATCAGCGGGATAGACATGAGGCTTCCTCATATTAGCTTGAAAGTCGCTCATTTGCCGCGCGTATTCCGACAATCGGTGGGTATCTCGTCCTCGCACGCCACTGCTGTACGAGGCGTGGCCCTACTAGGATGCGAGGACACCATGCTCGGTCTCGGGATTATCGGCTGGATCATCATCGGCGGTCTTGCCGGATGGATCGCCAGCAAGTTCATGAAGACGGACGCCCAGCAGGGCATTCTGCTCAATATCGTCGTCGGCATAATCGGCGGTCTGCTCGGTGGCTTCCTGCTGAAGTTGCTCGGAGTCGACGTCGAGGGCGGCGGCCTCTGGTTCAGCTTCTTCACCTGCCTCGGTGGCGCGGTCATCCTGCTGTTCCTGGTTCGGCTGGTCATGGGGTCCCGGGTCAGGTCGTGACCCGCGTGCCACAGGCTCCTTTCCCGTAAGGTGTGACGCTTGCGCCCGTCCTATCGTCGAGTAGGCGCAAACCGTTTGCATCGAGCACGAAAGAGGAGCCTGTGGCCCGCCGTCCCACCCCGCCCGGCACGCCTGAACAAACCGGAGTCGGCCACGTCGTCGACCTGGTCCGCAACGCGATCCCGCCGTTGCATCCCGCCGGGCTCCCGTTCGTCGCCGCACCTCTCGCGGTTGCCGTCGTAGGCGGCAAGCGCAAGTGGGTGCGGCGCACGGGCTTGTTCGCCGCAGCGGCCTGCGCGACCTTCTTCCGTCACCCGCATCGGGTGCCGCCGAACCGGCCGGGTGTCGTGGTCGCCCCCGCCGACGGCGAGATCGCGTTGGTCGATACCGCCGCTCCCCCGGCCGAGCTGGGTCTCGGTGACGCGCCGCTGCCGCGGGTGAGCATCTTCTTGTCCGTGCTGGACGTCCACGTGCAGCGCACGCCCGTCTCCGGCGTCGTGCGCACGGTGCTGCACCAGCCCGGCCAGTTCCGGTCCGCGGACCTACCCGAGGCGAGTTCGGTGAACGAGCGCAACAGCATGGTGCTGGAGACGCCGGAGGGCAGCCAGGTCGTGGTGGTGCAGATCGCCGGGCTGCTCGCGCGCCGGATCGTCTGCGACGCCCAGGTCGGCGACGTGCTGACCATCGCGGACACCTATGGCCTGATCCGCTTCGGCTCGCGGGTCGACACCTATTTCCCGGCGGGCACCGAACTACTCGTGCAGCCCGGCCAGCGCACTATCGGCGGCGAGACCGTGCTCGCCGTGCTCGGCTCACCCGCCGACGCGTGATGGAAGCGGCGGTACCCACCCAGCGGCGCAGGCGGCGGTCCATCCGGCTGCTGCCCAGCATCGTCACCATTCTGGCGCTGTGCTCCGGGCTGTCCGCGGTGAAGTTCGGCCTCGACGGCAAGCTCGCTATCGCGCTGGCCATGATCGGCGCGGCGGCGGTGCTGGACACCCTCGACGGCAGGCTGGCCAGGATGCTCGACGCCACCACGAGGATGGGCGCCGAACTGGACTCGCTGTCGGATGCCATCTCCTTCGGCGTCGCTCCCGCGCTCGTCCTGTATGTGACCCTGCTCAGCGACAACAGCGTGGGATGGATCGTCGCGCTGCTGTTCGCGGTCAGCATCGTGCTGCGCCTGGCCCGGTTCAACACCCTGATGGACGACGACAACCGGCCGGACTGGGCGCGGGAGTACTTCGTCGGTGTGCCAGCCCCCGCGGGCGCGCTGATCGCGATGGTCCCGGTGGCGCTGTACGTGCAGTTCGGCGACGGCTGGTGGGTCGGCTTCTACGAGGTCGCGGCGTGGACGGTGTTCGCCGCCGCGCTGTGCGTCAGCACCATTCCGACGCTGGCCATGAAGTCGGTGTCGGTGGCGCCGCAGGCCGCGGCCGGGCTCCTGGTGCTGGTCGCGCTGGCCGCGGCCGCGCTGGTCACCTATCCGATCGTGCTGCTGCTGGTGCTGGTCGTGCTGTACCTGGGACATATCCCGTTCGCCTGGCATTCCCAGCGCTGGGTGGCAGCGCGTCCGGAGACCTGGACGCACAAACCCGCCGAGCGGCGTGCGCAACGACGGGCGAACCGGCGGCTGCCCGCGATCCGGCGTCCGGCCATCCCGCGGCCCGCGATCCGCGGCTCGGCACGTCTGCGCCTGCGCCGACCGGGGGCGAAGCAACGTCAGAATGGGGATCCGCCGCTGGGCGCCGACTAGTCGGGGTGACAATCGATTTCGTGAGCACATGGGTAACTCGTCGGGTCCGCCCGAAACCCGAGCGGCATCGAACGCAGGACCTGCGCGCGAAATTCGCGGCACCGACTGGTACGGCCTGAATACGCGGGGAGGCGGGACAGCGATGGAGTCCGACGGATTGCGGGAATTCGAGGGGCATCGACCGCGCCTGTTCGCGCTCGCCTACCGGATGCTCGGCTCAGCGAGTGAGGCCGAGGACGCGGTGCAGGAGACCTATCTGCGCTGGGACGGCGCCGACCGAGCCGGTATCCGCTCCGCTGAGGCGTGGTTGACCACCGCGCTGGTGAATCTCTGCCGCACCTGGCTGGTTTCGGCACGGGCCCGGCGGGAGAGTTATGTCGGGCCGTGGCTGCCCGAGCCGGTGCCGACCGCGCGCGGCGAACTCGGCCCGCTGGAGACCGTCGAAGAGCGCGAGCAGGTCTCGCTCGCGCTGCTGACCGCACTGGAGCGGCTGACCCCGGTCGAGCGCGCCGTCTTCGTGCTGCGCGAGGCATTCGGCTACGCGCACCGCGAGATCGCCGACATGCTCGACGTCACCGAGTCGAACTCGCAGCAGATCTTCCGCCGGGCGGGCCAGCGCGTGCGAGAAGACCGGGCACGCTTCGGCATTCCGTCCGACCATGCTCGCGAGCTGATCGAACGCTTCCTGAAGGCGGCGCGCGGCGGTGACATCGCCGCGCTGGAGAAGATGCTCGCCGCCGACGTGATCGCCACGGCCGACGGTGGCGGCAAGATCAACGCGGCCCGGCGGCCGATCCACGGCGCGAACCAGGTGGCTCGGTACCTCGCGGGCCTGGTGCGCTGGGAGGTGCCGGGGATGCAGCTGCTGGTGGAAGAGGTCAACGGCGCGCCCGCCGCGGTCGCGAGGGTGGACGGCGCGCCGCTGGTCGTGCTGGGGATCGATGCGGCCGACGGCGTGGTCACCGCGCTGCGGCTGATCATCAACCCGGACAAGCTGGCTTATTTCGCCGGCTCGGGTGGGTCGGATGATGCGGTGGGCACGCTGTCGGACCGGCGTCACCGCCCGCTGTGACGCGCTTCACGGCGCCGGTCTGTCATCAATCGGGAGCCTTTCCGGTCTGAAGGGTGATGGCCGATCGAAAGGAGCCACATCATGACCGGACAGCATCGAATCGTCGTCCTCGGCGCCGGGTACGCGGGGCTGGCGGCGGCCCGCAGGCTCGCTCGCACGGCGCGCGACGCCCGGATCACCGTGGTGGACGCCCACGCGTCGTTCGTCGAGCGAGTGCGACTGCACCAGCGGGCGGCCGGACAGCGGATCGCCGCGTGGGATCTGCGGGAATCGCTGGAAAGCAAGGGAATCCATTTCGTGCACGCCCTCGCGACGGAGATCGACACGGTCGCCAAGCGCGTGCTGCTCGATGAGGGGCCGGCCCTCGAGTACGACGACTTGGTCTACGCCCTCGGCAGCATCGCCGACGTCGAGAGCGTCCCCGGCGTCGCCGAACACGCGTACTCCGTGGCGACGCAGGAGGATGTGCACGACCTGTCCGCCCTCAGCGGGCCGGTGGCTATCGTCGGGGCCGGGGCGACCGGCATCGAACTGGCAGCGGAACTCGCCGAATCGCAGCCGGGGGCCAGGGTGCTGCTGCTCGGGTCGGAGGAGCCCGGCGCCTGGCTTTCGGCGCGGGCGCAGGCGCACATCAGGCGGACGCTGGAACGCCTCGGCGTCGAGATCATCTCCGGCGCCAAGGTGATCGAAGTGACGTCCGAGGGGCCCCGCCTGGCCGACGGTTCGCTGGTCGAGGCCGCCGCGACAGTGTGGACCACGGGTTTCCTGGTGCCCGGCCTGGCCGCCCGCTCCGGTCTGGCGGTCGATTCCGACGGCAGGGTGCGCACCGACGCCACCCTGCGTTCGGTGTCGCACCCGGACATCGTCGCCGCGGGCGACGCCGCCGTCATCGCGGGGCCGGGCGGGCGAGATCTGCGCATGGCGTGCGCCACGGCGCTGCCCGCAGGCAAACACGCGGCCGATGCCGTCGTCGCGCGGATGCGTGGTCGCGAGCCGGACGAACTCCGGTTCCGCTACGTGCTCCATTGCCTCAGCCTGGGCCGCCGGGACGGAGTGGTGCAGGCCGTGCACGCCGACGACGCACCGGCCCGGATGGTGCTGACCGGGCGGACGGCGGCGTGGGTCAAGGAGCGCATCGTGCGCGGCGCGGCTTGGTCGGCGCGACCCTGATGGGCATCGTCAACTAACGGTTGACGACGAGGCATCGTCAACTTATGGTTGACGCATGACTTCACACATCCGCCTCGACGACCTGATCGACGGCATCAAGAAAGCCCGTCCCGACAATGTGCTCGAGCAACTGTCCGATGCCGTGGTCGTGGCGAATCACCTCGACGAAGTGGCCGATCACCTGATCGGCCATTTCGTGGATCAAGCCAGGCGCTCCGGTGCCTCGTGGACCGACATCGGCGCCAGCATGGGCGTCACCAAACAGGCCGCGCAGAAGCGGTTCGTGCCCAAAGTGCCCGAGCCGGGCGCGGCGGCGGCCATGGATCCGAACGCGGGCTTCGCGCGCTTCACTCCACGGGCGCGCGCGGTCGTGATGGCGGCGCAGGAGGCGGCTCGCGCCGCGGGCAACCGCGAGATCTCGGTCGGGCACGTGGTGCTGGGGCTGCTCACCGAACCGCAGGGCCTCGCGGTGCACGAACTCGTGCACCAAGGCGTCGCCGTCGACGTGATCTCCGCCGCCGCCTCCGCGTCCCTGCCGCCGGGGGAGGGCGATGTCCCCGCCCTAGTGCCGTTCGGCGCGGAGGCCAAGAAAGTCCTCGAGCTCACCTTCCGTGAGGCACTCCGGCTGGGGCACAACTACATCGGCACCGAGCACATCCTGCTCGCCCTGCTCGAGCAGGAGAACGGCGCCGGTCTGCTCAGCGATCTCGGCGTCGACAAGGCCGCGGCGGAAACGCATCTGGGCGAATTGCTGGCGTCCATCACGTCCGAGAAATCCTGATCCTTATGAGTGGCGGGAAGTTCCGTGCGCGGTTCGCACTCGCCCTCGCGGTGGCCTTATCGATGTCCGGCGTGGTCCGGCGGTCGGCTGCCGGTCACCGCATCCGTGACGTCCTCAACGGCCTGATCACCCGCGCCCGGCCAGGCCGCCACCCCACCGGGGCCAGCGGGCCTGCGGCTCCGGCTCGGTGACCAGCGGTTCGCGGTGGATGTCGGTGACGTACAGGGGTAGTCGCGGTGCCAGCTCGGCGAGCAGGGGCAGTGCGCGTCCGCCTTGCGCCGCACGGTATTCGGGCATGGTCAGCCCGACGATCTGCAGGAACCGCACGCGGCCGTTCGGGCTGTCCACGGCGCCCAGTTCGGGATCGGTCGCGAAGCAGACGGCGTGATTGGTGCAGTCGGCGTGGTCGGCCGCGATCGGGCCGTTCGTCTTGATGGTGTGTCCCGGTTCGAACCACTTGCCGGACTGGAAGACGTAACGGGCCAGGTTCTGCATGAAATTCGTCGGCCACGCGGGTGGTTCGGTGTCCTCGGGCCCGCGCGCCAACCGTAAGGTGAATTCGAAGCCCCAGCCGGACTCCGCCGGGTCGTCCCACTCCTTCTCGTGCAGCTCGGTCATCCCGTAGCTGATGTAATGCCAGTGCGGCACCGGGTCCGTGCGGGGGTACGCGCTGATCCCGTCGAGCGGGTCGGACCCGCCGACAGACCATGGGTGGTCGGACGCCCAGTGGAAGGGCTCGATATCGCCGTACAGCGGCCGCAACGCGTCGTCGATCGCATCCCAGCCGGGTTGTTCACTCACGCAGCCACCATAGGCAGCGTTGCGACGCCTCAGGCGTCCGGCACGTTGCGGGCGAGCTCCTCCATCCAGGCCGCCGCGGACGCGTCGCTCGGCGCGCGCCAGTCCCCACGCGGCGAGAGCGAACCGCCGGAGCCGACCTTCGGCGCGTTCGGCAGCGTCGAGCGCTTGAACTGGCTGGTCTGCACGAAGCGGAGCAGGAACTCGCCCAGCCAGTGCTTGATCGTGGCGAGGTCGTAGGCGTTGCGCTGGTCGTCGGGGACCAGGTCGGGCCAGCGGCCGGTGGCGGCGTCGGACCAGGCATGCCTGGCCAGGTAGGCGACGCGGCTGGGCCGGTAGCCGAAACGCAACAGATAGTAGAGGTGGAAGTCCTGCAGTTCGTACGGGCCGACCGTGGCCTGCGAACTCTGGCCCGGCGCGGAGGAGTCGGCGTTCGGGATCAGCTCGGGGGAGATCTCGGTGCGCAGAATCGACGACAGCACCTCGCCCGCTTCGCGGCCGAGCTGCTCGGTGTCCACCTCCCAGGCGATCAGATACTTGATCAGTGTCTTGGGCACCGACGCGTTGACGCTGTAGTGCGCCATATGGTCCCCGACGCCGAAGGTGCACCAGCCCAGCGCCAGTTCGCTGAGATCACCGGTGCCGACCACGAGCGCGCCGTGCATATTGGCCAGGCGGAACAGGTGTGAGGTCCGCTCACCCGCCTGCACGTTCTCGTAGGTGATGTCGTACTGCGGCGCGCCGTCGGCAGCCGGATGGCCGAGGTCGCGCAGCATCTGGGTGGCCGAGGGGCGGATATCGATCTCGCGCGCCGTGACGCCGAGGGCAGCCATCAGCCGGTGCGCGTCGGTCTTGGTCTTGGTGCTGGTCGCGAAACCGGGCATGGTGTAGGCCAGCACGTTCGCCCGCGGCAGGCCGAGCCGGTCCATCGTCTTGGCGGCGACGATCAGCGCCTGGGTGGAGTCCAAGCCGCCGGACACCCCGATCACCACGCGCTGTGTGCCGGTGGCGCGCAATCGCGTGCTCAGGCCCTCGACCTGGATGTGGTACACCTCGGCGCAGCGCTCGTTGCGCCGGGCCGGGTCGGCGGGAACGTAAGGGAAGCGCTCGATCTCGCGCTCCAGAGCAACCGGGTCCTCGGGGATCGGCAGCCGCACGTCGATGCGTCGCAGCGCGGCCAGCCGGTCGCGGTGGTCGTGCACGTTGTCGGCGAAGCTGGTGGTGCGCAGACGATCCGCGGCGAGGCGGCGCAGGTCCAGGTCGGCGGTGACCAGCTGGGGATGATCGCAGAACCGTTCGCCCTCCGCGAGGAGGTCGCCGTTCTCGCAGATCAGCGCCTGCCCATCCCAGGCGAGGTCGGTGGTCGACTCACCGGTCCCGGCCGCGGAGTACAGATACGCCGCGAGATAGCGCGCCGAATGCGAAGTGCACAGCGATCGCCGGTAGTCGGCCTTGCCGATCACGATATTGCTCGCGGACAGGTTGATCAGCACGGTCGCCCCGGCCAGTGCGGCGAAGCCGCTGGGCGGCAACGGAACCCACCCGTCCTCGCAGATCTCCAGGTGGAAGACGAAGTCGTCCAGATTGCTCGCGCGAAACAGCAGATCGGATCCGAACGGCGCCCGGTGCCCGGCGACGGTGACGTGATCCTCCAGGACCTCCCGCGCCGCCGCGAACTGACGCTTCTCGTAGAACTCCCGATAGTTCGGCAGGTAGCTCTTCGGCGCGACGCCGAGCACGATGCCACGGCAGATCGCGATCGCGCAGTTGAACAGCCGGTGGTGGGCGCGCACCGGCGCGCCGACCACGAGCACCGTGTCGATGTCCGTGCTCGCCGCGACGAGCCGGGCCAGCGCCGCCTCGACCGCGGCGTCCAGCGCGTCCTGGTGGAACAGGTCGTCGGCGGTGTACGAGGACAGCCCCAGCTCGGGGAACACCGTCAGCACGGCACCGGCCGCCGCGGCCCGCGCGGCCAGCTCCACGGTCTGCTCCACGTTGTAGGCGGGGTCGGCCACCCGTACCCGGGGGACCGCGACCGCCACCCGCGCGAAGCCGTGCCGGTACAGCGAATCGAACGGCAGGTCGGGCACCCGCGTCCCCTTCCGGGCTGAGGTCGATCATGATCCTCTCGGAATCTACGCCGCCGCGGGCGGGCGGGCGCGGCGGTGAGTTCCGGGATGACTTCACAGTGATCCCTTGACCTGCGCTTCCGGTGACCGTCCGGGGCGGCGCGAATCGTCCGTCCGGAGATGTGAACCGCTGGCGGCTAAGCTATAGCAATGGCGGATGAAATGGATTCCGACCTGGTAGCGGGGGAACGGCGCGCAGATCTACTGCGCGCTCTTCCGTATGTGTCCACCGAGTCCCAGCCGGACGGCGGCACTGTGGTGAACGGCGACCTGCCGCCCGACGTCGCCCCTCCGTTCATTCGCGCCATCATGCGGGTCGAGGCGGAGCTGCTGCTGCGCGACGCCGAACTCGTCAACGAGGACGGCGAGCCCCGCACGCCGGAGGAACGCCGCAATGACGCCATCATCGCGCTGCTGTTCCGCGTCGACGACCGCCACTAGAACCCGCGCGGACCTTGCACTCGCCACCCTCGAGTGCTAAAAATGCTTTTGGCACTCTCTATCGGTGAGTGCCAGGTCGGGACGGTGAGACCGGGTTCCGTAGACACCCTCGGTCGTCCGTCGCGGGCACCGAACCTGGCCAGCGTAACTGGGACGATCCGACCAGCGGTCGTCCTGTGTGTCAGCCATCCACATGGAGGATCTCAACAACGCCATGGCCAAGACAATTGCGTATGACGAAGAGGCCCGCCGCGGCCTCGAGCGGGGTTTGAACAGCCTCGCCGACGCGGTCAAGGTGACGCTGGGCCCCAAGGGTCGCAACGTTGTCCTGGAGAAGAAGTGGGGCGCCCCCACGATCACCAACGATGGTGTGTCCATCGCCAAGGAGATCGAGCTGGAGGACCCGTACGAGAAGATCGGCGCCGAGCTGGTCAAGGAAGTCGCCAAGAAGACCGACGACGTCGCGGGCGACGGCACCACCACCGCGACCGTGCTCGCCCAGGCGCTGGTGCGCGAGGGTCTGCGCAACGTCGCGGCCGGCGCGAACCCGCTGGGCCTGAAGCGCGGCATCGAGAAGGCCGTCGAGGCCGTCACCGCCAAGCTGCTCGACACCGCCAAGGAGGTCGAGACCAAGGAGCAGATCGCCGCCACCGCCGGTATCTCGGCCGGCGACGCGTCCATCGGTGAGCTGATCGCCGAGGCCATGGACAAGGTCGGCAAGGAAGGCGTCATCACCGTCGAGGAGAGCAACACCTTCGGCCTCCAGCTGGAGCTCACCGAGGGTATGCGCTTCGACAAGGGCTACATCTCCGGCTACTTCGTCACCGACCCGGAGCGTCAGGAAGCGGTCCTGGAGGACCCGTACATCCTGCTGGTCGGCTCGAAGGTGTCCACCGTCAAGGACCTGCTGCCGCTGCTGGAGAAGGTCATCCAGGCCGGTAAGCCGCTGCTGATCATCGCCGAGGACGTCGAGGGCGAGGCCCTGTCGACCCTGGTCGTGAACAAGATCCGCGGCACCTTCAAGTCCGTCGCCGTCAAGGCTCCTGGCTTCGGCGATCGCCGCAAGGCGCAGCTGGCCGACATCGGCATCCTGACCGGTGGCGAGGTCATCACCGAAGAGGTCGGCCTCTCGCTGGAGAACGCGGGCCTCGAGCTGCTCGGCCAGGCGCGCAAGGTCGTCGTCACCAAGGACGAGACCACCATCGTCGAGGGCGCGGGCGACCCGGAGGCCATCAAGGGCCGGGTCCAGCAGATCCGCAGCGAGATCGAGAACTCCGACTCGGACTACGACCGGGAGAAGCTGCAGGAGCGTCTGGCCAAGCTGGCCGGCGGTGTCGCGGTGATCAAGGCGGGCGCGGCCACCGAGGTGGAGCTCAAGGAGCGCAAGCACCGCATCGAGGACGCCGTTCGCAACGCGAAGGCGGCCGTCGAGGAGGGCATCGTCGCCGGTGGTGGCGTGGCTCTGCTGCAGTCGGCTCCGGCGCTTGAGGAGCTGAAGCTGTCCGGTGACGAGGCCACCGGCGCGAACATCGTGCGGGTCGCGCTGTCGGCTCCGCTGAAGCAGATCGCGTTCAACGCGGGCCTCGAGCCCGGCGTGGTCGCCGAGAAGGTGTCGAACCTGCCCGCGGGTCACGGCCTGAACGCCGACTCGGGCGAGTACGAGGACCTGCTGGCCGCCGGCGTCGCCGACCCGGTCAAGGTCACTCGTTCGGCGCTGCAGAACGCGGCGTCGATCGCGGCCCTGTTCCTGACCACGGAGGCCGTTGTCGCCGACAAGCCGGAGAAGAGCGCCGCTCCCGCCGGCGACCCGACCGGTGGCATGGGCGGCATGGACTTCTGAGTCCGGCCACTCGGCAACACAGTTCGAACCGGAAGCCGGTCCACCGCGAGGTGGGCCGGCTTCCGGCGTTTTCGCGAGTCAGATGCCGTCGAGGGTGACGACGGCGAACGGCGTCTTCGGGCGGCCGGGCCCCATCGGGCCGCCTTTGTCGAACTGGGAGGAGACGATCAGGGTCCGGTCACCGGCGCGGGCCAGGGTCGTCGGGATGGACAGTGCCTCGTCGGTGCGCTGCTGTGCCAGCGTCACGGTGGCGCCGTCGTCGGAGACGGTCCAGCGGCTGATCGTGTTGGTCGTGTTGTGGACGGCCCACAGGGTGCCCTCGCGCAGTTCGAGTCCGTCGCCCTGCCGAAGATCGCCGCCACGCAAAGTGACCTTGCTGATCGGATTCGCTTCCGGCGTCAACGCGATGCGATACAGGCCGCCGCGCGGCATGTCGACCGTGAGCAGATAACGGCCCGCCGGATCGGCGACGATGCCGTTGAGGCTGAAGCCGCCCGGCTCGATCGGCGGCAGTACGGAACGCAGGTCGAACTGCGGCGTCAGTTCCCCGCGCCCGCCCTGTGCTCTGGCGGCGGCCAGTTGGTCGGGAGTGACGCGATAGACCACTGCCCGCATGCTGTCGGTCAGGTATGCCGTGCCGTCCGGGGTGATGGCGAGATCGTTCACGAAGCGGGGATCGCCTCCGGGCACGGCGAAGTCGGCGAGCAGGGCGCGGCTCGCGACGTCGTACACCGCGACGCCGGTGGTGGAGTCGGTCACCCATAGCCGCCCCGCCGCGTCGACTTTCAAGCCGTTGGCGGTTTTGTGGTTGTTGGCGCCCGCGGGCAGGAACACCTCGGCGAGGCGGGCGTTCGGTGTCGCGCGATACACGGCACCGGTGGTGTACGAGCCGACGTAACTGTCGCCGGTGCGTGCGTCGACCGCGATGCCCTCCGGGTAGACCCGGTCGCCCGGCAGTTCGTAGGCGGTGTGGACAGGGCTGCTGGGCGTATCGCCTGCGCCGCAGGCCACGAGCGTGATGCAGGCGCTTGCGGCGGCCAGGCTCGACAGCAAGCGGCGCGACAGGGCATAGGACATGGATATACCTCGTAGAGTTCGCTCTATTGAACAGGTTCACATTTAAGAGTGAAGATGAATCTAGATTAGAACTCTAATAGTAGTCAAGGTTCAAACTACGGAACGTGCGGATACCATGCGCTTATGACGTCCTTGCCCGCCGCCGAACGGATCGGCTCGTATGTCAAACGGGCCGAGCAGTCCCTCAACACGGCGAAGAACGCCGCGTTGAAGCCGGCGGGCGTCACCGTGCCGCAGTACGCCGCGCTGCTGTTCCTCGCGGAGAACCCGGGTATCTCCGCCGCCGCCCTGGCCCGGCTGTGCGGCGTCACCCCGCCCTCGATGAACACTGTGCTGGGCAATCTGCAGGAACGCGGGCTCATCGAGCGCACGCCGCACCCGTGGCACAAGAACGTCCTGGAGACCACGCTGACCGAGAAGGGCGCGGCGGTGATGGGTGACGCGGACGCCCGCGCGGTCCGCGTCGAACGCGCCTTGGCCGAGGAGTTCACCGACGACGAACGGGCCACCCTGCAGGAGTTGCTGACTCGATGCGCGGACCGGCTGGACTCGATCCGCCCTGATCCGGCCGCTTAGCTCACCACCGGCGCAGCCCGGGTCGGCGATGGGTCTGCTCGAACCTGCTGTCGGTCGCCTGTTCGACCGGTTCGGTGGATGCTTGCCGGTGCTCCCGGTTTAGATCGGCATCGCCGCGTCACCGGCGGGCGACGGGGCTGGACAACCCCGTGCCGACCGGGGCATGAGGTCGGCCATCGGCATCAGATCTCGGCTCAGCGCGCCGCTGGCGTATCCGCGCGCAGGCCCCACGCGGCTGTGCAAGCGCGGACCCGCTCCGGTGGGTAAGGGCGCCGCGACGTCGGCCGGAACTGCTTGCCGCCGCTGAGCGGGCGGTCTGCTCGGTGTCGAAATGGCAACCGTCCGCAGTCGTGAATCGTTGGGCGGCGATCAGCGGGAGCAGGCCGCCGAGCACGAAGCCGTCGGTGCCGAGCACGAAAGTGCCCACGGCGAGCGGTAGGAGCGACCGATGAAGATTATTCGATCAGTGGCGACGGCCGTCCCGAGTTCGCAGAGCGGGCGCCTACGGCATGGGATCATCCTGAGTCGGCGTGCCCGGCGGGCCGGTCGTACGCTGAAGCCATGCCTGACCGCGGTCGGATCCGAGGCGTGCTCTACGACATCGACGGCGTCCTGGTGACCTCCTGGCAGGAGATCGAGGGCGCCGCCGCCGCGGTGCGCCGGATCCGCGAGAGCGGGCTGCGCCGCGCCTTCCTGACCAACACCACTTCGCGCACCTGCGCCCAGATCGCGGAACGTCTGTGCGATACCGGTATCGAGGTCGAGCAGGCCGAGATCGTCACCGCCGCACGGCTGACCGCCGAATTCGTGCGCGGACGCTACCCCGATGCCGCCGTCTGGGTGCTCAACCACGGCGACATCGCGGCGGACCTCGCCGGTCTGACCCTCGATGACGATGATCCGGATGTGGTCGTGATCGGCGGGGCGGGACCGGAATTCGATCACGCGGCGTTGAGCCGAGTGGTGGAACTGATGCTGGACGGTGTGCCCGTCGTCGCCATGCACAGCGGCCTGACCTGGGCGACGGCGGAAGGGGTTCGCATCGACGCGGGCGCCTACCTGCCCGGTCTGGAGGCGGCGGGGAACGCGCGCATCGAGGTGGTCGGCAAGCCCGCCGCGCCTGGTTTCCGTACCGCCGCGGCGCTCATGCGGCTCGACCCCGCGGAGGTTTTGATGATCGGTGACGATCTGTATTCGGATGTGCTCGCGGCGCAGGACGCCGGGTTGACCGGAGTTCTGGTACGCACCGGTAAATTCCGTCCCGGCGTGCGTGCGACGGCCGGCCGCGCGCCCGATCACGTCATCGATTCCGTAGCCGCGCTGCCGCAATTGCTGGCCGTGCCGACAAATTCGGGCGAACCCGCCGTAACCGACGAATCGGAATGAAACAAAAAATTCTACAGTTTCCCTCTAAAATTGCCCGCAAACGCAACGTTGCTAGGTATCGTCAGTTCCGGCAAATAGCCAGTGACAAGGAATGTCTCACGGACAGATCGGAGTTGCCGGATGCTCGATTCGCTGATGAGCGTGCTTGTGCGCAAACTACTATGGTCGCCGGGCTTCGGCTCGGCGACCGATCAATGAGGTAGCAACTGTTCAGCCAACTTTCGGCTAACGCGCGGTCTGCCGACGGTTGTAACGAAGGGCCCGATCGATGACGATGAGTTCGGGCCCTTCTGTATTGTCTGCCCCAATGTCACAGGATGCGAATACGGGTCGAATGTATGCCGGGCAACCCGTGGAGGACCGGCAGCGTCAGCGGCGTGCGCGTTTTCTGGAGTCAGGCCTGACGGTCTTCGCGCGAGACGGCTACGCCAACAGTTCGGTCGGCGCCATCTGTAAGGACGCCGGACTCTCCTCGCGTCAGTTCTACGAGGAGTTCACCGGTCGCGAGTCACTGCTCCTAGAGCTGTACGAGCAGATCGACCGCGAGTCGCGCGACGCCGTGAAAAAGGCGTTGGACGCTCAGTCCGGCGCCAAGTCGCTGGAGGTCATCGACGCCGCCGTTCGCGCCTACGTCGAATCCATCGGATCCGATCCGCGTAAGGCGCGCGTCGCCTTGGTCGAAGTGGTCGGCGCGGGCCCGAAGGTGGAGAAGTTCCGTCTCGCGGTGCGCCGGGAATGGGGTTCGCTGCTGGCCGGTGCCGCCGAAGACGCCGCGCTGCACGGCGAGATACCCCCGGGTGACTACGAGATGCGGATGCTCGCCATCATCGGCGCCGTCAACTACGTGGTGGACTCGTGGAGCGGTGCGGATCCGCGTCCGCCGCTCGATGCCGTGATCCGCGTGCTGAGCAGGGTGATCATCGGCGCGGTGCGCGCATAGCGTCCCGGCCTGCGGGATCGGGGGCGACGAGCGCGGTAGCGTGCGGGGATGCAGACAGTTCCGATCCAGATGCCGGACGGCACCACGGTTCCGGTGCGGTTGATCCCCGCCGGGGGCGCGCACCGGCACCAGGTCACTCCGGACGCGCCGCGTCCGGTGCTGGTGATCGTGCCCGGACTCGGTGTCCCGGGGGGTTATTACGAACTGTTCGCCTCGGGACTGGCGGCGCGCGGGTTCGACGTGGCCATCGGCGAGCTGCGCGGCAACGGCGACAGCAGGCCGAAGCCGAACTCCGCCAGCACCTTCGGCTACCACGAGCTGGTCTCGGTGGACTTCCCGGCGATCTTCGAAGTGGTGCGCGAGCAGTTCCCGGACAGCACGCCGTACCTGCTCGGGCACAGCATGGGCGGCCAGCTCGGCGTCATGTATGCCGCGCGTATTCGCGGCAGGCTCGGCGGCCTCATCCTGGTCGCGTCCGGCACCCCGTATTACCGTGGCTACCGTGGGCTTTCGGGCCCGGGGATGCTGGTCGGCACCGCGGCGATCTCGCTGACGGCCAACTTGGCGGGTTTCTGGCCCGGCGACCGGGTCTCGATGGGTTTCGGCCGCCAGTCCAAAGTGCTGATCTCCGACTGGGCCCGGCTGGCGCGCACCGGCCGGTTCGTCCCGGTCGGCGCGGACATCGACTACGAGGAGCGCATCGCGCGGCTACGGCTTCCGGTGCTGTCCATCACGATGACCGGCGACGACCTCACCCCACCCAGCTCCGCCGAGCACCTGCTGGAGAAGCTGCCCAACGCCGAGGTGACGCGCTGGCGCCAGCCGGAGCCGCTGGGCCACAACGGCTGGATCCGGCAGTGCGCCAGTACCGTCGACCAGATCGAGAAGTGGTTGCGCGACCGCTGATCAGGCGTGTCGCTCGATCAGCATCCGGGTGAAGAACTCGTAGATCAGCGCCGCCTGGAAAGCCGACTGCTTGTTGTCGGCTGCCCCGCCGTGACCGCCTTCGATGTTCTCGTGGTACCAGAACTCGTGGCCCTGCTCCTCGAGCACCGCGGCCATCTTGCGGGCGTGGCCGGGATGTACCCGGTCGTCCCTGGTCGAGGTGGTGAGCAGGATCGGCGGGTACGCGCGATCGGCGCGAACGTTCTGGTATGGCGAGTACTTGCTGATGTACTCCCACTCCTCCGGCTTGTCGGGGTCGCCGTACTCGGCCATCCACGAGGCGCCCGCGAGTAACAGGTGGTAGCGCTTCATGTCCAGCAGCGGCACCTGGCAGACGATCGCGCCGAACAATTCGGGGTAGCGGGTCAGCATCACGCCCATGAGCAGTCCGCCGTTGCTGCCGCCGACCGCGCCGAGCTGGCCTGCGGTGGTGATACCGCGTCCGACGAGATCTTTCGCGATCGAGGAGAAGTCCTCGTACACCTTGTGCCGGTTGGCTTTCTGCACCGAAGTGTGCCACTGCGGCCCGTACTCGCCGCCGCCGCGGATGTTGGTCATCACCCAGGTTCCGCCGCGCTCCAACCAGCCCATGCCCGACGCGCCGCTGTAGCCCGGGGTGCGCGAGACCTCGAAACCGCCGTAACCGGACATCACCGTCGGACCCGGCACATCCTTGCGGTCGCGATGGCGGATCACGAAGTACGGCACCTGCGTGCCGTCGTCGGACGTGGCGAAGAACTGCTCGGTCTCCACCTCGTCGGCGTCGAAGAATCCGGGCTCCTGCTTGAGCCGCTCGGTGCGCCCGCCGACCGCACTGGCCAGCAGCATGGCCGGACTGGTGAATCCGCTGGTGCTCAACATGAACTCGTCGCCGCCCTCCAGCGGGTCGAGATTCAGCACGCTGGTGGTGGCCATCGGCGGGGTGTCGGCGAGTGGCTCGCGGCGCCAGCCATCCGTCCCGGGGGTCAACACGTAGAGCTTGGTCTGCACGTCCTCGAGCGTGACCAGCAGCAGGTGGTTCTCGGTCCAGCCGTAGCCGTGCAGCGAGGTGTGCGCGTCCGGGGTGAAGATCACTTCGAAGTCCCGACCGCCGGCCAGGAACTTCTCGAAGTCGGTGGCCAGCAGCGCACCCGCGGGGTAGCTCGCACCGCCCACCTCCCACGGCGACTTGAGCCGCACCAGCAGCCAGTCCTTGTACCAGGATTCGGTGGCGTCGCTCGGGATGTCGAGGTGCCGCAGCGTGCCGTCGTCCGTCAGCAGGTAGACCTCTTCGTTGAAGAAGTCGGTGGCGCGGCCGACGTAGTGGCGTTCGTAGCCCGGTGTGCGGTCGTAGCCCGCCGAGACCGCGACATCACCGGTCTCGCCCTCGAAAACGGTGGTCGCCTCGTCCAGCGCGGTGCCGCGCCGCCAGCGTTTCGCGATCCGCGGATACCCCGAATCGGTCAGCGAGCCGGGGCCGAAGTCGGTGCCCACGTACACCGAGTCGATGTCGATCCAGCGAATCTCCGATTTCGCCTCGGGCAGGAAGAAGCCGCCGTCGGCCGGGTCGAGGAACCGCCGGCGCTCGATGTCGAATTCGCGGACCACCTTCGCGTCCGCACCGCCGCGCGACAGGCTGATCAGCGCCCGGGACTGTTCCGGGCGCAGCACCGCGGCACCGCCCCACACCCAGTTCTCGTCCTCGGCGCCGGCCAGCGCGTCCAGGTCGATCAACACGTCCCAGTCCGGGGCTTCCTCGGCGTACTCGGCGAACGTGGTGCGCCGCCAGAGCCCGCGCGGGTGCTCGGCGTCCCGCCAGAAGTTGTAGAGCCAGGGGCCGCGGCGAGCCGGGTAGGCGATCTTCGTATCGGTGTCGAGCATGTCGAGGATGCGCCGCTCCAGCGCACGGAAGCGATCGGAGTCGGCGAACCGGGCGCGCACGACGGCGTTGTGCGCGCGTGCCCAGTCCAGGGGCCGTTCGCCGGTCACTTCTTCCAGCCAGAGGTAGGGGTCGGTCACGTTCTCAACACCGCTCATCCCCACATTGTGGCCGACCGCCCGGCGTGGGGTTACCAGGAGTGCGCTACGTCGACCACGATGCGTGATCCGCTGCCCGGTCCGTCGAGGGTGTACGCCTTGAACGGCAGCCGGGCGCGCGTGCCGAGACCCACTGTGGTCTGGCCTTCGAAAGAGCCGGCCCAGGCCACTTGACGGAAGGTCCGGTAGTCCCGCACGTCGGTGAGTTCGGCACGGTTGGCGGGGTTGTAGGTGGGGCTGAACGAGTCGTCGTAGGCGGGGGCGTTGACGGTGATGCTCAGGAACGCGTCGCCGCGCAGCGGGACGGGTGCGCCGGAGCCGTCCATGGTCACCCGTTCGACGTAGCCGACGTGGTATCCCGGCACGGACCCCGCGACGTCGAACACCAGGCGGTCGAAGCAGTCGTGGCGCCCGGCGCGGACCCCGGTCAGGGGTGCGAGCGTGTGGGCTCGGCTCGCCTTGGGGATCGAACCCCATCCGGAGGCGCACGCCGGGGCGGCGGAGGCCGGGGCGGGCGCGATCCAGAGACCGGCGACTGTCAGGAAGGAGACGAACAAGGGAAGCAAGCGACGCATGGTCGCACCGCCTTCGGGGCACGGGAGGATTGATGTATTACGTGCATCGGTCGAGGTGGGCGCCCTGTTACCGCCGATCACCGCGAAATTTGTTGGCTTACGGGGCAACTCGACCACCGCGGCCGAGTGCCGGCGGCCCGCTGTTCGCTGGGCGCCGCTGCGCGCTCGGCGCGGACAGTAGGATCGCTGCCGGCGAGTCCGATCCGACCAGGAGGTTCGAGGTTGCCACCGTTTCTCTGGGAGCAGCACTGCTGTCTGCCGCTCTCACCCGCCGCGCGCATCGGCGACCTCGCGCGCTACCCGGCCGGATCGTACTTGTCGGTGAACGTCGGTTACTCCCGGCAGTCGACCGCGGACTCCATGGCGTTGCTGGATCGATTCCGCCGGGATGCGTCGGCGGACGACCGGTTTCGTCTGGTGCGCGGCATCGATGACATCGGGGAGCCCGGCGCCATCGCGCTCGCGTTCGATCTGGAGGACTCCGGCCCGCTGGGTGGCGACCTGGACAACGTCGCGCGGTTCTACGACCTCGGCGTGCGGTCGCTGCTACCCACCTACAACCACGCCAACGCCGCCGGCTGCGGATGCCTGGACACCGAGGACATCGGACTGACCGGGTACGGCCGCGATCTCGTGCATGCACTCAACGAAGTCGGCATGTTCGCCGACGGCTCGCATTGTTCCCGGCGCACGGGGCTGGAAATGGCCGAGTTGAGCGTCGTCCCGATGATCTACAGCCACTCCAATTTCGCCGCCCTCTGGGACCACCCGCGCAACATCACCGACGAGCAGGCGCGGGCCTGCGCCGCGACCGGCGGCGTGATCGGAATCAACGGCGTCGGAATCTTTCTGGGCCGCAACGCTGCCGACGAAGGTGCCGAACGGATCGCGGCGATGGCGCGGCACATCGAATACGGCGCCGAACTGGTCGGCATCGAGCACATCGGAATCGGCTCGGACTACTCCTTCGACGCCGAGGACTTCAACGCCGAAATGGCGAGCAATCCGGACGCTTTCTCCGATGCGTACACCAAATGGGGCCCGCTGCACTGGGTTCCGCCAGAGGACCTGCTCGGCGCAACCCATCTGCCCGGCCTCGACGAGGCGCTGGCCGATCGCGGTTTCACCGCCACCGACCGGGCGTCGATATTCGGCGAGAACTTCCGCCGCGTCGCCGGCCAGGTCTGGCGAACCTGACCCGACCACGCCGCACAGCCCGCGTGAGTGGCACACCACCGAGGGGTCTACTCGCGCTTTGCCGCAGCCATGTGCCACTCACGGGCGGAAACGGGTGCCGGGATCGGGTTGACAGGGCTGTTCACGCGGCATGCTAGCCCCGCGGAAGGACCGCGTTCTTCCCGATGACGGAAAGTTTGCGAGTGGGTGTGGCCCGCGTCTCACCAGGGTGGGGGATGGGTGGGTGAACATCCCGCGGCGGAGTTAGGCTCGGTTCGTGACTTCCCACTACGATGTCGTCGTTCTCGGTGCTGGTCCCGGCGGATACGTCGCCGCGATCCGCGCCGCTCAACTCGGCCTGCGAACAGCGATCGTCGAGCAGAAATACTGGGGCGGTGTGTGCCTGAACGTCGGCTGCATCCCGTCCAAGGCGCTCCTGCGAAACGCCGAACTCGCCCACATCTTCACCAAGGAGGCGAAGACCTTCGGCATCTCCGGTGAGGTGAACTTCGACTTCGGGGTCGCCTTCGACCGCAGCCGCAAGGTCGCCGACGGCCGGGTCAAGGGCGTCCACTTCCTGATGAAGAAGAACAAGATCGACGAGTTCGACGGCAAGGGCACCTTCACCGGCCCGAACTCGCTCTCGGTCGAGCTGTCCAAGGGCGGCACCGAGGCGATCACGTTCGACAACGCGATCATCGCGGCGGGCACCGTCACCAAGCTGCTGCCCGGCACCCAGCTCAGCGCGAACGTGGTCACCTACGAGGAGCAGATCCTCACCCGTGACCTGCCCGGCTCGATCCTCATCGTCGGCGCGGGCGCGATCGGCATGGAGTTCGGTTACGTCCTGAAGAACTACGGCGTCGACGTGCGCATCGTCGAGTTCCTCGACCGCGCGCTGCCGAACGAGGACGCGGACGTCTCCAAGGAGATCACCAAGCAGTACAAGAAGCTCGGCATCACCATCACCACCGGTGCGGCCGTGCAGTCCATCGAGGACGACGGCGCCAAGGTCACCGTCTCGATCAAGGACAACAAGTCCGGCTCGGTCGAGACCGTCACCGTCGACAAGGTGCTGCAAGCCGTCGGCTTCGCGCCGCGCGTCGACGGCTATGGCCTGGAGACCACCGGTGTGGTGGTCACCGACCGCGGCGCGATCGGGATCGACGACTACATGCGCACCAACGTGCCGCACATCTACGCGATCGGTGACGTCACCGGCAAGCTGCAGCTCGCGCACGTCGCGGAGGCCCAGGGCGTGGTCGCGGCCGAGACCATCGCGGGTGCGGAGACCGTCACCCTCGGGGACTACCGGATGATGCCGCGCGCCACCTTCTGCCAGCCGCAGGTCGCCAGCTTCGGACTGACCGAGCAGCAGGCCCGCGACGAGGGCTACGACGTGAAGGTCGCGACCTTCCCGTTCACCGCCAACGGCAAGGCGCACGGCCTCGGCGACCCGACCGGTTTCGTCAAGCTCGTCGCCGACGCCGAGTACGGCGAGCTGCTCGGCGGGCACCTCATCGGCCCCGACGTCTCCGAGCTGCTGCCCGAGCTCACCCTCGCGCAGAAGTGGGATCTGACGGTCAACGAGCTGACCCGGAACGTGCACACCCACCCGACGCTCAGCGAGGCCCTCCAGGAAGCCTTCCACGGCCTGGCCGGGCACATGATCAACTTCTGATCCGCGTTGTCGTCCTCGAACGGCCCGGCCCGGGCGGTCATGCCCCGGACCGGGCCATTCGCGCGTTTGCTGCTCGGCGCCGTGCTCGGCTGTGCCACGCTGGCGTTCGTCTTCGCGGACACCGGCCTCCACCGGTTCGAGGCGGTGCAGCGCATAGCGCAGCCCGAGCACGTCGAGTATCCCGAGGACACCGCCACCCATTACGTGGGCATCGTGCGGACACGCAGCTGGCTGCTCGGCCGTCACCAGACCTACGAGGTGTACACGGGCCGGTTCCCCGATCTGACCTACGGGCATTTCGTCGAGATCGCCATCACCGACGTCGAGCGTCCGGTCCTGCGGGAGGCGGATTGGCGGCCGGAAGGCGTGCACATCCGATTCGAATCGGGCCACGAGTTGTTCGTCCCCGCGAAGGCATTCCTCGGCGGACGTTGAGCGGGATCGCCCGCGCCGTCTCCCGAGCGGCGAGCATCTTCGCTTCTCGGGCAAGGGTTTCCGCGCCGGTAAGGACTTCGGAAGTCGGCGCCGGCGCCGGCGGTCTGCTATACAGCGAGCATGCTTCGCAGGTGGCTGATCGGAATTGTGCCGGTGCTCGTCGTGGTGGTGCTGCTGGGGACGGGCACCTTCTATCTGATGAACGCGCGCACCTTCCAGTTGGCCGGTCACGTGGTCAGCAGGGTGGACACCGACGCGCGGGTGGTCGCGCTGACCTTGGACGACGGGCCGTCCGATCGTGCCCCCGAAGTGCTGCGAGTTCTTGCCGACGCGCAAATTCCGGCCACGTTCTACCTGAACGGGCGTGATCTCGCCGCGCACCCGGAGCACGGAAGGGCGATCGCCGCAGCGGGCCACGAGATCGGCAACCACACCTATTCGCACCGGCGGATGGTCTTCGTCACGCCCGGTACGGTCCGGGACGAAGTGGAGCGCACGGACACCGAGATCACGAAAACCGGTTACGCGGGCCCGATCACCTTCCGGCCGCCCTACGGCAAGAAGTTGTGGGCGCTGCCGCACTATCTCGCCGAGCACGACCGGGTCACCGTGACGTGGGACGTCGAGCCCGATTCGGGCCGGGCGGGCGTCACCGCGGACGACATCGTCGCCGAGACGCTCGGCAAGGTCCGTCCCGGTTCGATCGTCCTGTTGCACGTCATGTACGGGAACGCCGAGGCGTCGATCGCCGCCATCCCCCGCATCGTCGCCGAATTACGCGCCGCTGGGTATCAATTCGTCACCGTCTCCGACCTGATGTCCCGCTGATTCGACCGGTGCGCCGAGCCGGTCGACCGGTCGATCGGAGTCGCGTAGCAGCGGCCGCCACCGGAATCGGCGAAGCACGATGCCGGTGGGATCGCGGTACAGGATGGTTCCGGGCGAGGTGATCGGGTCGGCCACGCCGCGGGCTCGATTCGATGCAGTCCCCTCGACCTGCGCCGACGTGCCCGACCGCAACGCGGTCTACCGTCGGTGCATCCGCCGTCCGGCGAGCCCGCAACCGGATTCGCCGCCGGTGTCGCTGTGCGACCGATTCCGAGTTCTGCTCCACGGCATCGCGGCGGCAAGAGCGTACCGGGCGGGGGAGCGGCCGACCGCGAGACGCAATGGGGCCACGTCCGGACGGCCTAAGCGCCCGCTGCGCGGCAAACATAGTGGTTTCGGGCACGATCGCTGCGGACCGCGGCCGACCGGCTAACCGGCGGCCGGGAGCATGCCGTAGGCGTGGGTGGGGCTGAACAGGACCAAGGCGCGGCGGTCGGTGACCATCGCGGTGCGGTACTCGTCCCAGTCGGGGTGTTCGCCGTTGGCGGTGCGGTAGTAGTCGACGAGCGCGTCGACGGTGGAATCGCCGGGCGCGGCGGCGACCGGAGTGAGCTGCACCGTCCCTTCGAGCACGGCGTAGGCGAAGAAGTCCTCGCGGGTGACGTGCAGTGCCGCCCATGGATCACGCACGAGATTGTGATATTTCGCGCGGTCGGCGGTGATGGAGATGCGAATGCGGCCGTCGGCGCCGACGACGTGCAGCACATTGGACAGTTGCGGGCGCCCGTTGCGGCGGATCGTGGTGAGCACGGACCTGCGGTGGTCGCGTGCGAAATCGACTGCGGCGGCGAGTTCCATGTCCGTGTAACCCGCGGCGCGCCGGGTCTCTTCCCCTGCCGCGCCGGGTCAGTCGCGGTGGTAGGCCGCCTGTGCCTCGCGCACGCGGGGCATGTTGATCTCCAGCACCTGGATCAGCGATTCCAGGTGTGCGGCCACCTCGGCCCCCAGTTCGGTGAGGGTGTATTCGACGCGCGGCGGAATCGTCTCCTGGACCTCGCGATGCACCATGCCGTCGCGCTCCAGCGCTTGCAGGGTCTGCGACAGCATGCGTTCGCTCACGCCGTCGACCCGTCGCCGCAGGGCGCTGAACCGGTACGGGCCTTCGCGCAACGCGACCAGCGCCAGGGTGCCCCAGCGACTGGCCACGGTTTGCAGGACCGGCCGTGAGGTGCAGTTCCTTGCGAAGACGTCGGCTTCCAGCGTCGGGTCGTCGGCGTCGGCCGAGCCGGTGTGCTGGGTCGTCATAACCGCCATCGTACCCAACTTGACCGCAGCGGGTGCGGAATGCATAGTACTTACGAATAGTTAGTGCATGTTGATCCGTACTGAATGTGGGAGGTAGTCATGACCATCGCCGTAACCGGAGCAGGCGGGCAACTGGGCCGACTCGTGGTGGAGGAGTTGTTGCGCGCGGGATCGAGGCCCGTCGCGATCGTGCGTGACCCGCGGAAGGTGGCCGACCTGGCCGAACGCGGCGTGCAGGTCCGGCAGGCGGCCTACGACGACCCGGCCGCGCTGGAGCGTGCCCTCGACGGCGTCGACCGCGTGCTGCTCATCTCGGGCAACGAGTTCGGCGCGCGCGTGGCGCAGCACGCCAATGTCATTCGCGCGGCCGAACGCGCGGGCGTGGAACTGCTCGCCTACACCAGCATTCCGGGCGCGACCGACAACCCGTTGATCCTCGCGCAGGAGCACAAGGGCACCGAGGCGGTGCTCGCCGAATCGGCCGTGCCGCACGTCCTGCTGCGCAACGGCTGGTACTGGGAGAACTACGTGGGCGGTCTGGCGCACGCGGTGGAATCGGGCGTGCTGCACGGCGCCGCGGGCGAGGGGCGTGTGGCGGGCGCGGCTCGCGCCGACTACGCCGCCGCAGCCGCCCTGGTGCTCACCACCGACGGTCACGCGGGCCGGGTGTACGAACTCGGCGGCGGTGCGAGCCTCACCTACGCCGAACTGGCGCAGGCGATTTCGGAAGCGGCGGGCAAGCCGGTGCGCTACGAGAACCTGCCGGAGGCGGATTACGCCGCCGCGCTGAGCCGGGCCGGATTGCCGGAGGTCTATGCCGAGGCGCTCGCCGACGCCGACGCGGGCATCGCCACCGGCATCCTCGACGTGCGCTCCGGCGACCTGGAGAAACTGCTCGGCCGACCGGCGACCCCGGCGGTCGAAGTCTTCCGGGCGGCGCTGCGCTGATACTGATCGGCCGCGCGTCGGGCAAGTCGACGGGCCGGATGTGGCGGCCTGTTTCCATACCGCCACATCCGGCCCGGTTATCGGTTCGAGCGAAGCCCGAGTCCTACACCCACTGCACCAGCTGGATGATGATCCCGTTCGGATCGCTCATCTGGAAGTACCGCTCACCCCACTCCTCGGTTTCGATGGGCGTCACGATCGGCACCCCCTCGTCTTGCAGCCGGGCGTACTCGGCGTCGATGTCGTCGACGACGAAGGCGACGAGCAATCCCTCGCCCGCACTGCCCGCCTTGCTCTTCGGCTTGAAACTCGCCAGTCCGGTGCGCAGGTAGACGACGTTCAGGCCGGCGTCGCCACGGTCCAGTGAGACGAACCCGTCGGCCGACATCTTCTCCTCGAAGCCGAGGTGGTCGATGAGGAACTTCGCCGAGGCGGCCGGGTCGGGGACGTTGAGTGAGATGACGGAAGCGGTGATTTTCATAAGCCCTCCTCGGCGTTCTAAATCTGTACTAAGTACACTGTACTTTGTAGACTATTTTTGAGCGACTCGCATCATGAGCTGAGTCACACCGATACCATCGGTGGTTCGAGTTGGTCGAGGAGGTGTCGGTGGGACAGCCGAAGGAACGCAGCAGCGCGGGTGACCCGGTGCGCACGCTGGAACTGCTCTGGCGGATTCCGCCGGAATCAGGCACCGGCCGGGGCCCGAAGCAGCGCAGCAGCGTCGAGGCGGTCGTCGCCGCCGCGATCGAGATCGCCGACGTCGAGGGGATCGGGGCGCTCACGATGCGTGCGGTCGCCAACCGGCTCGGCCTGACCCCCATGGCCACCTACACCTATGTACCGGGCAAGGCCGAGTTGATCGACCTGATGCTGGACACGGTGTACGCGCGGATGGAGCGCGCGGACCTCACCGGTCTGCCCTGGCGGGAGCGGGTCGTCCGGATCGCGGCCGAGAACCGCGCCATGCTGGCCCGTCATCCGTGGGTGGCGTATCTGCCGACCACCCGGCCGCCACTCGGGCCGGGCCTCGCCGCCAAGTACGACCACGAGCTGGGTGCTTTCGCCGACCTCGGACTCGACGACATCGCCATGGACGCCGCCCTGACATACCTGCTCGGCTTCGTCACCTCCGTCGCCCGCATCGCCATCGACAGTGCGCGGGCGGCGGCGGACAGCGCCATGTCCGACGGGCAGTGGTGGGAACGGGCCGCGCCCGTGCTGGCGCGGGTGTTCGACGCGGAGCGCTACCCGCTCGCCGCCCGCGTCGGCACGGCCGCGGGCCGGGCGTACGACGCCGCCTACAGCGCCGACCATGCCTACGAGTTCGGGATGACGCTGGTATTGGCCGGATTGGCGGGCCGGATCGAGGGGCCGGAGGCCTAGACGCCGTCGCGCTGGATGCGCAAGGCGGTGATGGTCGTGGCCAGCCCGTCGTATTGGTTGATCAGCAAGACGATTTCGATGAGGCTGCGCTCGTCGTAGTGCTTCGCCAGCTCCGCCCAGGTGTTCTCGTCGAGGTCGCGCGTCTCGACCAGCTGATCCACAGCGGCCAGCAATGCGCGGTGCTTGTCCGACCAGCCCGCTGCTTCGGGACCCGTGCGCAGCCGTTCGAGAATGTCGGCCGTCACCCCCGCGCGGCGACCGAGCCGGATGTGATGATCCATCTCGTAGTCGCAGCCGCGCAGATGCGCGACCCGGATGATCACCAGCTCCGACTCATGGCGCGGCAGCCGCCCGCCCGGCATGAGTTTGCCCGAGTAGTGCAGCCAGCCGCGGAACAGTCCGCGGGTGCGGCCGAGTGTGCTGAACAAGTGGGCGTCGCCGGTGCCCGCGGCGCGGGAAAGCACCTGCCAGACAACCCAGTTGAGTGGGCCGAGTTCCCGCAGCCGTCCGGGTGAGATGCGTGGTTGCAGCGCCGAAACCATGCTGGTTGCCACCTCCGCGTGGTCTGTGCGGCCGGCGTCGGTGCCGACCGAGAAAGAGCCTACTCGGCAGTATCCCGCGCAGCGGGCACCATTCTTTCGCTTTCGGAGTGGTTTTCGGCCGGGTACCCCGTCATCATCAGTACCGGTGCGGGTCACCGCGGCCGCAGTGGGTATGCGCGGCGTCAGGTGTGGACAATAGGTCGGCAGGGGAACAGATGCTGGTGAGGATCAGGCCCGGAGCGGAGCTTTCCGGCGCCGAGCGGGAATTCGTCGCGTGCCTGCGGTCGTATCCGACCACCGGTCTCGCCGTGATCGATCTCGAAGCGGACAACCGGCGCGTCGACGCGGTGGTGTGGACACCGCGGGGGCTGACCGTGCTGGAGGTACACGGGTTCCAGCGCAGGCAGAGCGGCATTCTGAGCACACCGGCCGAAGGGCCGTGGAAGATCAGCGACGCGCCGGTGGAATTGGACGACCCGGAATCCGGGAGCCCCGCCGAGCGCGTGGAACACGGTATCTACGCGGTCAAGCACATGCTCCAGCGGGCGCTGCAGGACCCGGGGCACATCAGCGGCGCCGTGGTGCTCGTCCCGTTCCGCGGCGCCGTGGTGCGTCCGGCGCGCACGAATCTGCGCCCGGGCTTGGACGTGGTGGTCGGGAACGTCACCGACGCGACCGAGTTGCGCATCTACCTGGAGGGATTCTCCGCGGGGCCGCGCGACTGGACCGCGGACCGGGTGGTCGGCGCGTGCGGCGCGCTCGGGCTGGCGGAGATCGCCCCGGCCCGCGACGAACTCCTCGAGGCGGGCTTCGAGGATCACGCGCCGGAGCCGGTCACCACCATTGCGCGTACACCGAAGCCGCGAGTCGAGCCGAAGCCGGGCGCCCCGACGAAGAGCCAGGCCTACGCGGGCTGGTCCGTCGTGGTGATCGCCGTGGTCGGAATCCTGTTCGTGCTCGGCGTGATCGCCACCGCGCTGGCGCACGACTCGGCGCAGCCGATTCCGGCGACCGGTACGACGAGCCCGACTCCCGCGCCGCCGTCGCACCGGCCCACCGAGTGCTTCCCCTTCCAGC
This sequence comes from Nocardia sp. NPDC057455, assembly GCF_042802775.1. Lineage (NCBI taxonomy): Bacteria > Bacillati > Actinomycetota > Actinomycetes > Mycobacteriales > Nocardiaceae > Nocardia > Nocardia sp. NPDC057455. Next base: position 56,235 of record NZ_JBHVDM010000041.1, read on the forward strand.
GGAATTGCTGATCGTCAATCTCGTACGGCGCTACCCAGTTTGGTCAGGCGCAGCGCGTGCTGCGCGCGGGCGAGCACGTGTGTGCGGGAGGTGTCGATGTGGGCGGTGAGCGTGGCCGACGCCGCGTCCACCGCACCGGACATCAGGTATTCGGCCACGGCGATGTGCTCGGCGGTCATCGTGGCGATCCGCTCCGGAGTCGGCATGTCCAGCGTGCGCACCGGGCGCACCCGGATGTGCACGGCGGTGAGCGCGTCGGCGAGTGCGGCGTTGCCCGCGGCGGCGAGCAAAGTGGTGTGGAAACGTTCGTCGGCGGCCACCAGCGCCGGTCCTGGTTCGGGCGGGTCGTCGCGCAGTGCCCGCCAGACGTCGAGTTCCGCGCGCACGAGATCCAGATCGTGCGCGGGCGCCTCGCCGGGCGGCCGCACGCGTTGCATGCCCCTGGCCTCCAGCACCAGCCGCAACTCGTAGAGGTGATCGAGCTCGTCGAGCCGGGGCCGATACGGGTAGAGGCCGTCGGCGAGCCGCTCGACCAGGCCGTCCGCCTGCAACCGGGCCAGCGCCTCGCGCACCGGCGTACGCGACACACCGTAGGCCTCGGCCAGGCGTTCTTCACCGAGCCGCTCGGTCGGCACGATGGCTCCCGTGGCCAGATCCCGCCGCAACGAGTCGTACACCCACTCGCGCAGTGGAATCCGACCCCTGTCGCGGGTCATGGCGGCGCTCAGATCGCCATCGCCGAGCGGACGTCGTTCTCCGCGCCGACGCCACCCGCGCCCGTGGAGGTCACCCGGCCGGATCGCAGGACGTAGTAGCGCTGCGCCGCCTGCAACGCGAAACCGATGTGCTGTTCGACCAGCAGCACGCTCAGTCCGCCGCGGCGGGTGAGATCGATGATGG